>CANAZK010000059.1 GCA_947366105.1 uncultured Lachnospiraceae bacterium
GCATGCGTCCATATGAAGAAACGCCGGGCTCTGCCAATGCGCTACATCAGAAGTGGAAAGAAAAATGTATTGCATTTGTACAGCAAAAGCACCCAAGCAGACGTGTGTTTAACAAGATGTGCCGCGAGATCATTGAAGACTTTGACAACCTCCCAATACAGGATATCAAAAAGCCCCGTGTGGGTATAGTCGGGGAAATCCTCGTGAAGTTCCTCCCGGCCGCAAACAATTATCTTGTTGACCTTTTGGAGCAGGAAGGCACGGAAGCCGTCGTACCGGATTTGATTGATTTCTTCTTGTACAGTTTTTATAACAGTAACTTCAAAGCGACGCACTTGGGAATGAAGAAATCATCTGCATGGAAAGCAAACATGGGAATTAAAGCATTAGAATTCTTCCGCGCGCCCGCCATCAAAGCATTTGCAGACAGCAAACACTTTGACCCGCCTGCAAAAATTACGGATCTTGCCGACATGGCAAAGGACATTGTATCTCTTGGAAATCAGACCGGAGAAGGTTGGTTCTTAACAGGCGAAATGTTAGAACTTATCCATAGTGGCGCCACAAACATCGTCTGTGCACAGCCGTTTGCCTGCCTGCCAAACCATGTGGTAGGAAAAGGCGTTATCAAAGAGATGCGCCGCCGGTACCCGCTGGCAAACATCGTCGCTATTGACTACGACCCCGGCGCCAGTGAAGTAAATCAATTAAATAGAATTAAGCTAATGCTTTCTACGGCAAACAAAAACATGCGGGAGAACAATTAACCGTATAAAATAAAAAGGAACAGCCTGAATGTGTGCCCACGCACCAATTCATGGATGTTCCTTTCTTCATTCTTAATACCGCCGTTTAAGTATGGGAAATGTCTGGAAAACAAAGCTTTTCCGTCTTATAAATGTTTTCTTTACCATTTAATTCATCTAATGTATTATCATCATCCTGTACCTCTTCCACTATAAATCCTTCGTCAGTCCTTGGCGTAAATTGAAGCTGCACTCTCTTCGTTCCCCGCCCCGCTGCATCTCTAAGAATGTCGGTCATTCTCTTATCCTCGTCGCAAAAAATATCATAACAATGCATGCATTCCCCTTCTTGTTCTGCAATCACTACCGCATCATATTTTTCAGAATAGAGTACGCATTCTTTCATAAATCCCATGCAGTAAAACATCAAAAGCCCATAATTATTTATTACCTGTATTCTTGAAAACGGATTTGTCTTCTCATAGTACCTTTTAAGCATTTCCCTGTCGCCTTCCAAGTCCATATCAAGTTTTCTACTGGTTCCAAACACTTCTTCTATTTCGAACCACCGCTTATAATATACTGCCTTTTCAAATCCGAACTTTGGATAAAACTCAAGCACACTCTCATTTGCAAAGAGGAACATGGAGTCACATTTATTCTCCCAATCTTTCTTCACTTCGTTTATCAAGCATTTTGCCAGTCCTTGATTCCGATACTTTTCATCTGTCATCACAGTTCCAAGCTGGATATGGTTCCGCTTTTCCCCGTCAAACAGAACTTCCATTTTGTTTACAGAAACATTTGCAGCCGCTCTGCCGCCGTCAAACAATGTATACGGAATATTGGAATCGCTCCAAAAACCATTTTTGTACCATTTGTCAAAAGATAAATCAAATATTTTCCCCGCAAGTTCATCAAACGCAAGCCTTTCGGCATTATTTGACATAACATCCTTACTTAACCTATATTTCATAATTCCCTCTTTTATTTGCACCTCCGCCGTGTACGGCGGTCTTCTGCGAATCCTCATATAACACGCAATCAGCAGAATATCTGCAAAAAGCCACGCAGCGGCATTGCCAAGGCACGCTCCCGCATATCCCCACAATGCAGTAAAGCTGAATGCCGTAATCATTCTTCCAAGCATCTCAGCCACTCCTGCAAACATCGCTTGAAAACTATATCCCATACCCTGCAGCCCATAGCGGAAGATTCCAAGCGTCGCGCTGAACGGCAGTGCAAATGCATTAATCCGCAGAAATGTTACTATATGTTCCAAAGCAGCCGTCTCCGAAGCATCTATAAACAGCAACGCCAAATATTTTCCAAAAATCAATATAAATGCCATTCCTCCCGCGCAGAATATGAGCTGTATTTTGTAACCGGTACGTATACCCTGCACAATCCGTTCATATTGAAGAGCTCCCACATTTTGGCTGCAATAGGTGCAAAGCGCTATTCCCATAGCCTCAAATGCCATAATCACAAGACCCAAGGCTTTCGTTCCGGAAGCAATTCCCGCCACATAATCTGCTCCCAAGTCGTTAATCGCAAGCTGCAGTGTTAAGGAGCCCACAGCCGTGATGAAAAACTGAAGGGCCATTGGAATGCCCTGCTTCAAAAGTTCACCATAATACTTCAGATTCACGTTCCATTCATCTTTCTGAATAACAAGAAAATCATATTTTCTCACCATATAAATAAGGCAGTACAACGCCGCCAAAGCTTGGGCAATAACTGTTGCAAATCCGGCTCCCGCCGTTCCCATATGGAAGCTCTTCATAAATACAATATCAAGAACCACATTCAGAACCGATGATATAATCAAAACAATAAACGGAGTCCTGCTGTCTCCCACCGCCCTTAAAATGCTGGAAGTCAGATTATAGATTACCGTAGCCGAGATGCCGGCAAGCACAATGATTATGTAGTTATATGCCTCCTGCCAAATCTCAGGCGGCGTCTTCATCCAGTCCAATATATCCCTGCAGTATCGTACGGTGAATGACGTAAGCAAAGCGGTAACTATGACTGACAGATAAACGGAACCGGCTATAATACGGCGCATCTCTTTATAATCCTGAGTACCGAAAAAGCGCCCTGTCACTACCCCAAATCCCGACATGCATCCAATAACAGACCCGGTAATCATAAAATTAAGCGCGCCTGTGGAGCCTACTCCCGCCAAAGCATTCACTCCAAGCGTACGCCCCACAATCATAGTATCCGTCATCGTATATAATTGTTGAAATAAATTCCCTAAAAATACGGGAACGAAAAACCGAAGCAAAAGCTCTGCCGGTTTTCCCTGTGTCATGTCTTTCATAACTGCTTCTCCCTTGACGTCCTAATCATATTTGACATTTTATCCATCAGTAAACTTCTGTCGCGCTTTTCGGCAGCATTCTCACATCTTCCAAAAATCTGCGGCTATTCTCCGTCTCCTTATGATTATATTCAAATCCCAACACCCGGGCTAATTTTACAGCCGTTTCCTGAAACAAATCACACATTTGAAAAACCGCCTCCCATACCGCCTTTGTATCCGCTTTCGCATAGGTTGAAAGAAACCTTTTATAATTGCTTTCAGATAAATATCGATTCATATACTTCCCGGACTTTCCCGCGCTTATTTTAAAATCATGCGCACTCCCGATTTCCCACTCCAAAAGTCTCTTTAACTGTGGTCTTACCACCATATCCATCATATCCATTACATAAGGAAGTTCTTCACGCCACAATCCTTTCGCAATGTTATTCAAACACCACCAAAATTCATTGCACACACACAAGAACTCTTCTTCACTCGGTTTCTTCACCCAGTACGCCGCGTCGGAATCTTCTTTCATTTTTGGCATAATATGATCTTTGTCTACCAAAACTTCATATACTTCAAGATTCGCAAGCGCATACTCTTTCGTGCACACATGCAGATCCAGTCTGTTTCCATCGGCAAACTGCATAAGCCACCCATAGCAGTTTTCCACATCAGCTTCATAATAAGGACCCTCGTCCGGATACTGCATATAAAGACGTTCTCCAAAACGATCAATCCATTTTCTATTCTCACGATACGGTTTGGTATCATTTACAATATATTCAATATCATAATCCTGAAAAATATCTCTCGGCACATTTGGATTTGCCCTGGAGCCTTCTATATAGGCTGCGCGGATATTATCATCCTCAAGCGCCGTTCTCCTGATTAAATCCAGCATGTCTTTTTCAGACCGCATATGTATCCCCACTTTCTGTATTGTCTTCCCTTCGCTATTTCAAAATCTCCTTGTTTTTTATTTTCTCCATAACATAATTTTTAAGTAATATTCCTTTTCTTTCCACCTGCTGTTCCTTTACCACCCGATATCCCCTTTTTTCAAAAAAAGGTCTTGCGGTAATAGACGCGTGAGTGATAATTACCGGCACATCGCAGCTGCTCTCTAATTCGTTGCAGATGGCTGTAGCCGCTCCGGCATTCTGATAGTCTTTATGTACATACAGCCTGTCCAAATAACCGTCCGCCGTAATATCCCCAAAACCGATTATTTCATCATTATCACAGGCAACTATTGTATAATGTTCTGTAAAAGACCGATTCCACTCATTCAAATCCACATTTTTATCTGCCCATACATTCAGCTGTTCTTCCGTGTAATCCTTCACATTCACTGCATGGACCGTATTATAAAAAAGTTCCGCAAGCGTCCGGCAGTCTGCCGGCCGGTATTTCCTGATTACAACTTTCCTCTGCATCACATAGCTTGGATGGTATAATCCCGTCGGCTCATAAAACTCATCCCTTATGTACATAAATCCAAGCTTTTCAAGCAGTCTTTTAGATGCCTCATTGTCAGGATGATGCCCTGCATGCAGTTTTTTTGCATTTAAAACCGAAAACGCAAATTGGATAACAGCCCGCGCCGCCTCATAAGCATATCCATTTCCCCAGTATTCTTTTCTCAGATGAAAACCAATTTCATAGATGCCTTGCTTACTCCCATATGGACGTAAGCCGGCGCAGCCGATAAATTGTTCCTGTTCTATTGAAGCACTTAAAAACACAGCCCAGTACTGCACTCCGTATTCTTCGTCCTGTTTAATCTCTGTCCGCAGTCTGGCAGCTGTCTCCTCTTCCGTAAATACGCCTGCTGCACAGATATAATGCGTAACCTCCGGCTCCCCCCAAAGCAATCTCGCAAGCTCTATGTCATCTTTCCGCCATTTTGAAAATCCAAGCCTTTCCGATTTCATAAAAAATTTTCTTTTATCTGCCGGCATATAATCGATACTTCCTCCTAGTCATTACTGTTCATCCATAGCTTTCCTTATTCTAATTGCAGCTGCTGCATCTACTGTTTTTTCCTCACCTGAAGTCCATCCAAAACCGTCATTTTCATATCTTGGAAAAAGGTGCATATGATAGTGGCCGATTTCATTAAATATGCCTCCATTTTGCATTATACTGTAACCGTCCGGTTTATAAACCTCTTTTACCGCTTTTACGAGCTTCTTAGAGATTTTCATAATATGGCACAGCAGCTCCTCCGGCATCTCATCCGCATCCAAATAATGCTTCTTAGGAATCAGCAGCACATGTCCCTCATTTATCGGGTCGATATCAAAAAATGCCATCACCAGTTCATCTTCATACACCACATGCGAATCTATTTCGCCTTTAATTATATTACAAAACAAACAATCTTCCACAAGGTCTCCTTCTCTTACATTCTTTTTCTTATACTTACAATGCGTGTATCATAAAGGGACGATTACCTTTTGACCCTGACATCATAAAATGCTGATCAGTGCTTTTACATCACTCTCTCTTGTCGCCCAGCTTGTGGCAAACCTTACAACTGTATGATTCTCCCCGGCCTGCTCCCAAAAGTCAAATGCAGCCTTCTCTTTCATCTGTTCCATCTTCTCATTTTCAAGAATAATGAAAATTTGGTTTGTAGAATTTTTCACTGCTATTTCATATCCTTTTTCTTCAAACGCTTTCCGTAAAATATTTGCCGTTCGAATTGCATTTTTACTGATTTCCAAATATAAACCGTCGGTAAACAGCGTATCAAACTGAATCCCCGTAAGTCTTCCTTTTGCAAGAAGCGCGCCATGCTGTTTTACAATTGTCATAAAATGCGCCGGTGTTTTTCTTGGAAATACAACCGCCTCTCCGCAAAGCGCCCCGACCTTTGTTCCCCCAATATAAAAAGCGTCACAGTATTTCGCAATGTCAGCAAGCGTCACATCCGTCCCCTCGCTCACAAGACCATATCCTAAACGGGCGCCGTCAAGATATAGCGGAATTTCATACTCTCCGCAAAGCGCAGAAATCTCTTCAAGCTCCTGCTTTGAATAAAGCGTACCGTATTCAGTCGGGTGGGAAATGTACACCATCCCCGGAAATACCATATGCTCGTGATTGGCGTCATTATAAAATGTTTCCAAATATCGTCTAATATCAAATGCCGAAATCTTCCCTTCTTTCGGCGGGATTGTAAGCACCTTGTGCCCCGTATACTCAATAGCTCCCGCTTCATGGACACTCACATGCCCTGTCTCTGCAGCAATTACACCTTCATACTGATTCAGAAGCGCGTCAATCACAGTCTGATTTGTCTGGGTTCCCCCTACAAGAAAATAGACATCCGCCTCCGGACAACTGCACGCCGCCCTGATTTTCTCCTTCGCAGAATCACAATATTTATCCGTTCCATAGCCGGACAGACTCTCACGATTCGTCTCCATAAGCCGTTCCAATATTTTCTCATGAGCGCCCTCTGAATAATCATTCACAAAACTTAACATTTTCCACTTCCTCCTGCATTAAACACATCAAATGAAAGCTATATACCTTTCATCTGCCTTTATATATAATTTATTGGACTAACCACGTGTCCCGAACTGCCAAATACCCTGTCCCCATTTGCAAATACCCCTGTCCCCTTACACTTTGGGACACAGTAAATGTAATAAAAAACCGCAGCAAAAACAAAAAGGGACACGGTAAATTTTAATTGGGGACGTAGTAAAGTGTCGAAATACTACGTCCCCAATTAAAATTATACAATCAACGACTTTCCTGTCATTTCTTTCGGCTGTTCCATCCCCATCAACTCAATCAATGTCGGAGCAATATCCGCAAGGCATCCGCCTTCTCTTAACTTATATGCCGGGTCTGCATTCACAAGGATAAATGGTACCGGATTTGTCGTATGCGCCGTAAATGGTTCTCCCGTCTCATAATCTACAAGTTGTTCTGCATTTCCATGGTCTGCACAGATGAACATTTGACCGTCTACTTCCTTGATTGCCTCCACAGCTTTTCCCACGCATTCATCAACAGCTTCGATTGCTTTCACCGCCGCTTTTTCAACGCCCGTATGCCCTACCATGTCCGGATTGGCAAAATTAATGATGATTACGTCATACTTACCTGATTTGATTGCCGTTACCAATTTCTCGCAGACTTCAAAAGCGCTCATCTCAGGCTGCAAATCATAAGTTGCAACTTTCGGTGATTTTACAAGGATTCTGTCTTCTCCCTCATTCGGTTCTTCCACTCCGCCATTGAAGAAGAATGTTACATGTGCATACTTCTCTGTCTCTGCGATTCTCGCCTGCGTCATATTGTTCGCCGCAAGGAATTCGCCAAATGTGTTTGTTATCTCCGTTTTGTGGAATGCCACTAATTTATTCTCAATTGTCACGTCGTACTCTGTGAAGCACACATATGTTGTCTTAATTCTTTCGCCCCTGTCAAACCCCGTAAACTCTTCATCACAGAATGCCCTTGTGATTTCTCTTGCCCTGTCCGGTCTGAAATTAAAGAAAATAATAGAATCTCCGTCTTTAATTGTGGCAGTCGGTCTGCCGTCTTTCATCACAACTGTCGGCATTACAAATTCATCTGTTTTTTCTGCGTCGTATGAATTTTGGACGGCGCATACGCCGCTGTCCGCTGTCTCGCCTTCTCCTTTTACCATCGCCTTATAAGCAAGTTCCACACGATCCCAACGGTTATCTCTGTCCATTGCATAATAGCGTCCCATCACGGTTGCAATTTCACCGACACCGATTTCTTGCATCTTATCAGCAAGCTCCGCCACATAATCCTTGCCTGAAGCCGGCGGTGTATCGCGTCCGTCTAAGAAGCAATGTACATATACTTTTTCAATCCCCTGTCTCTTGGCGAGCTCTAATAACCCGTAAATATGTGTATTATGGCTGTGAACGCCTCCGTCTGATACAAGACCGTACATATGAAGCGCAGAATCACGCTCTTTTACGTTCCTGCATGCTGCAAGCAATGCTTCATTTTCAAAGAAATCTCCGTCCTGAATCGATTTCGTAATCTTTGTCAGATCCTGATATACGATACGTCCCGCTCCCATGTTAAGGTGACCAACCTCCGAATTTCCCATCTGCCCGTCCGGAAGTCCTACCGCCATTCCGCTTGCATTTCCTTTAACAAACGGACACTCAGCCATTAATTTGTCCATCACAGGTGTCTTGCCCTCGCAGACTGCATTGGCTTCACATTTGTCATTGAGTCCGTATCCATCAAGAATCATTAAAACTGTTGGTTTCTTGCTCATCGTTCTATCTCCTTTATGTTAAATTGTTATCATACTATTCCTTCCGTTATTTTACATGATTTTTCCTATACTTGCAAGATTTATATATGCATTCTCCTTCTAACCTCTTCCCTAAGCCTGCTGCTTCGCATCACTGTGATAAGCGCCACCGTAATAATAGCCGCGCACACAAGTACTACTGCCGACCAGGTAATAGCCAGCCTCTTGTCAAGATAATATCTGATGCTTAAGTTGAGCCCTACGCAAAATACTGCGATATTTATTACAACAAGCATAGCTGTAAACAGTATGGAACGGCTTGCTCTTTGTTTTATATAAATAAACACTGACACCAAAAATGTTCCAAGCGCTATTACAGGCACTGCAATTTCCCAATACCACCGCATTCCATCATTTACAACTGCGACCATCGCCACATATAATAGCAGCGCCCCTCCGTCTATCACCGTCATCATGATATACGGCAGCTTCTGGTACAGCATCGCCGGAAGACTAAATATAAGAAATACGGCGCATGCTCCGATTACATACAGAGACCAAAGACTTCCTCTATAAACAAAAAGATTTAAAAGACCACATCCCAGCGCCGTACTTCCGAACAAAACTGCTAAAAGAATTGCCACGTCTGTTCTTCTCACCTTTTCCACAGTCCCCCGTTCCTGCGGATAGGGCGGTGCTTTTTCATCGGCAACAAACATTTCCTTCGGATATACCGGTGTATTGCACAAGGGACATTTACTCAATGTTTCCTCAAGCTTCACACCACAGTTCACACAATATGCCATTTTCCACCTCTAATCACGGTTACTCTGTATCGTAACTTCGATTCCTTCCTGCACTAATTTTCTAAAAAATATACGTTCTATATCATTTTCTATAATGCTGCTTGCAAAACTAATGGTTGCTATGTCTTTATAAGTAACAATGGCACAATTCGTTCTAGGCGAAAACGGTTGTCCCATCAATATATCAAACCGTTCTACATAAGGCTCCATTTCCTTCGGCACTTTTATCACTCCAAGATTGGTAAGCCCCGCTGAGGACTGACAATCCTGCACACGCTTATAAAACTGTTTCACTGTAATATCTTTAAACCACAAAGGAACAATTCTGATAAAAGGACTCCGAAACGTTTGTGCATTCGTCGTAATATCTGCCCGCAAAAACTTATCGTTAATATAATAGCGCATATAATAATGCACCTGCCTTAAAATTTCTTCAAAGCTGTAATCTCCCATTCTCGGGTCGACTCCCGGATATACCATCGTAATAAAATTCCGAAGTGTATTCGATGGAAAAAACTGCCTCAGATTCACGGGCATCGCAATCCGAACCGGCCTTTCTTTCCAAGTCTTTGCGTTCTTTTGATTCTCCACCAGTGCGTAAATCAACACTGCATTCATATATTCCGTAATTGTAACTCCATGCTTCTTTGCCGCCGCCTTAAGCTGCCTCGCCTCCATACTTCCACAGATAATATTCAAAGTATAAAACGGTTCCTTCGTTCCCCTTACACGATAAGCGCTTCCCTGACTCCTCTTTGGAGTCACTTTGGAATCGGCATATTTCATATAAGAATCCTCCATCTCACTCATCTTGGGTTCTTCATCTATATCAAGCACCCCTTCCTCATTTGGAACAGCCACGCCCTGCATTCTTAAATATACCGCGGTAACCGTTTTCAGAAATGTAAGGGCTCCCAGTCCGTCTGATAAAGAATGAAACACTTCAAAGGAAATCTGATTCTCATAATAATACATGCGGATTAGATATCTGTGCTTTGAACGTAGATTCATGGGCATACATGGATTTTTTACGTCTCTCTCCACCATCGGCGCAGGATTGGGATTCGGCTCCAAATACCTCCAAAAAAATCCTTTTCTAATCGCCGCCTTAAACGTTGGGAAACGCGGCAGCGTCTTTTCAAATGCTTTCTGCAGAATATCCGGTTTTATCTTCTCATTCAATGAAATAGACACACGAAAAGTAGAAGAAAAACTTCTTCTCTGCAGTGTGGGATATACATTTCCCGATAAATCCAACTTAAACCATTGTTTTCTATCGCTCAAAATTCTTTCCGCCTTTTTCAACTTTACTCATACCCATTATAAATAATGTTATTGCATATGGCAACCGTCTTATGCTAAGATAATTATACTTTCGTAATAACTAATGAATCCAAGCTGCTAAATCATATGAAAAATTGATAAATGTGAATCGGAGAAGGAATTTTATGACAAAAAAAGACAAGCAGAATCAAAACTTTATGAAAATAATCAAGGCAATCCATGACTTTACAGTCAAAGATGATTTAGAAAAATACAGACGTTCTCAGACCAATTTGGGCATACTGTTCGGCACCAAACAAAGCGAAGCCGTATATGACGAGTTTTCTATTGACGGCATACCTTGTGAATGGGTTCGTCCAAACAGACCCCACAAAAGCGGCAGTATCATTCTATACTGCCACGGCGGAGGCTTCTATACCGGAAGTCTTGAATATGCCCGTACGCTGACTACAAAGCTTTGTCTTGCCTCCTCAATGGATATCATAAGCTTTAATTACCGTTTGGCGCCGGAAAATCCGGCTCCCGCAGCGCTTGACGATACCGTTCAAGTTTGGAATTATCTTATGCACCAAGGATATGGCGCCCAAAACATTATCATTGCCGGGGATTCTGCCGGCGGCAATTTAGCACTGGCGCTTGGTTTAAAATTAAAAGAAGAAGAACGGATTCTTCCCAAAGGCTTTGTTCTGTTTTCACCTTGGACAGACCTTACTCTCAGCGGAGCCTCCCATATAAAAAAGGCGGATGTGGATCCTATTTTAAATGCCGACTACTTAAGCAGCGCGCGAAATGCCTATGTTCCCGGCGGCCTTCAAAATGAAGCATTATACTCCGACCCATATATCTCTCCCCTGTTTGGAGACTATGCAGGATTCCCCCCAATATATATACAGACAGGCTCCAACGAAATATTACTCAATGATTCTACAGAGCTGCAGAAACGCCTTTCCAAACAAAACGTTTCTGTAAAGCTTGATTTATACCGCGGTATGTGGCATGTTTTCCAAATGTCCAATATGAAGAAAGCAAATGAGGCAGTCAATCAAGCCGCCGAATTCATATTACATCTAGCTTAGAATCTATAAATACCCGCAGTTTAACGCGGGTATTTATGATTCAAACTTGCTGCCTGCTTCTTAATCTTTCAGAAAATCATAGATGTGCCCTTCTGGCGTATTGAGAAAATGCATCAGCATATACGCACACATAATCGCTACATTCTCTTCCTTTAGAATTCTCTTGGCCTCCACCCTGTCTGCAAGTACAATCTCTATTTCCTCATTCTCCTCCTGCCCGAATTTGGAAGGCGTTCCATGGGCATAACCGTATACCGTTCCGCAAGACTCATCCGTCATCCCAATCGTTGTAAAATACGGTTTTGTGAACATATCATCCGCATCAATCGGTTCAAATTCCAAACCGGTCTCCTCTTTTAATTCCCTTTGACCTGCCTCTTTAAAATCCTCTCCTTCATCAACTAATCCCGCCGGGAATTCATAAATATAATCGTCAATCGAGCAGCGATACTGTCGAATCAAAACCAATCTTTCCGTATTGTACGCGTCATCTTTATATACACTGTAAATAATCACACCATCCGCCATATTTTTACGCGTCTTGATTTTCAACTCTCCGCTCTCTTTCGCTCTCGAAGCAACAAAATATTTACTTTCCTTTCCCGTATCACTTTTCATTCCAAGCTCGTATAAGTTGACAAAACGATTGTTCGTAATTTGTAAAATTTTTTCTATTCTTCGCATATTCCCTTTCCTTAGCCTCAATTCCATAAACGTTCCCACTTTATAAGCCTTACCTGCTCTCTTTTCATAATCGCCGCCAATTCTTTTATATCACGTATCGCCTGTTGTATCTCGATTCCGCCAAATCCCACCTGTTTAAGACTGTGACAGTCGCTCCCTGAAACTAATTTTAAATACGGATAATCTTTAAGCCATTCTTCTAATAACCCGTTATTATTTCCGCTGTTCGGGCGCTGATTATATTCCACACCGTCAAGGAATTCCGGGTTTCTCGGAACAAAAGGTTCCCGAAACGGATGTGCCTGATAAAACACCGCTCCGTACAAATGACACAACTCATATATTTCTGCCTGACTCATAAAACATAAATTCGGATTTTCAAACAGGAACATTTCATCGATTCCATATATGAGAAAATCCTCTGCATTCGGTTCTAAACGGATTTCCACTCCAAGCATAACCTTTATTTCATATTTTTCTTCAACTGCTTTCGCCCGTCTATATCCAAGCAAATATCTTTCTATTCTTTCATCATCCGTTCTGCCGAATTCTTTTAGCAAATCATTATCAAAATGGTTCGTTATAACAAGCCCGTCATAGCCTGCCTCACTGTAAGCTTTCACAATATGTTCCGCATCCACTTCGGCACACGGACTTCCCTCGCTCGTGTGAACATGCATTTCTATCTTCATTATTAACCTCTACTTCACCGCACGTGTAGCAATAAAACTTGGCACGCCATGCGCATGTAAATTGCCTTCTCCATTAGTATCCTCATACAAATCCGTCAATTTGAAACCAGCCTTTAACTGACCGCCAATCTGTTCCTCCAATGTATGAGAGAACTGTATTCCCCAGTCATTCTGAATAGAATCCTCGTATACTTTCTTATCTTTCAACGGATTAAACGGCAGCGAATACGTAATCACAGTTTCCGAATCGTCAAATAAATAATTTATCCCTATATCAAAACCGCCGATAAAAACTCCGCCTTTTTTCAATATACGGTAACATTCTTTGAAAATCGGCTCAACTTCTTCTACATAACAGTTGGAAACCGGATGAAAAATCAAGTCAAATGTCTCATCTTCAAACGGAAGCGGCTTGGTCATATCTCCCCGTATCACCTGTACGGAATACCCTTCTCTTTCCGCCACCATACATTCACTTTCACATTGTTTCTCAGAATAGTCAAGCACTGTACATTCCGCACCAAGCGCTTGGAAAATCGGAATCTGCTGTCCGCCTCCAGAAGCAAGCCCGAATACTTTCTTCCCATTCAAATCTCCAAACCATTCATGGGGCACTGCCTTCGTCGGCGTAAGAACAACATCCCAATTTCCTGTCAATGCCTTCATATACACCTCATGTGTAATCGGCTGTCCCCATATCCAGCCGTCTTTACACCACATATCAATTATTTTCGAATTAATCTCCTGATAACTTTTCATCTTTATATCCATTCCTTTCGCTTCGCTCAAGGCACAAAACGTTGTGAAAAACGTTGTCACTGAGCGATTTTCTTTTTATTATTCTCATAGGGATACTCGGTACACTACAAATCACGGGGAGGTGAGTGGGCTGTCTGATTCATCAGATAACCGTATTTTTATATGTGTAGAATGCTTTTTCAAGCACAAATAAGTGTGCCTCGAGCACGAAACCTTATCTTTGTTAAAACAATCTCGTTTTAAGCTTAAGCATTCAGTCAATGCCGTTTTACTCCCTTTAATTCTTGTAGAACATTACGTTCAGAAAGGAGTCCCTATGGCTTTAAAGATTGTGTATCAAACCTGTTGTGGTATCGATGTTCACAAAACATTTGTTGTCGCATGCATCGCAGCCACCAACAAGCAAGGTGTTACCACCTACAAGCGCCACCGCTTTTCTACCTTCACACAAGGACTTAGAGAGTTGTTACAATGGCTGCTTGACAATAACTGCAAGGACGTCTGTATGGAATCTACCGGTAAATACTGGATTCCTGTTTACAACGTTTTGGAAAACGATTGTACGATTGTCCTCGCTCATCCTAAATATGTTAAGGCTATCCGTGGTAAAAAAACTGACAAGAAAGATGCGAAATGGATTGCTGACCTATTTAAGCATGATCTTGTTGCCGGTAGCTTTATGCCTCCTGCTGATATCAGGCAACTGCGTGATTTGATGCGCTATCGTTACAAACTGACCTGCTTTATGTCCAGTGAGAAGAACCGCCTTCAAAACTGTCTCACGGTTTCCAACATTCAGTTGGCTTCCGTTGTTACGGACACT
>CANAZK010000060.1 GCA_947366105.1 uncultured Lachnospiraceae bacterium
CGGCGGCGTTTTCAAACCGGAAAAAATGCGCCATCTATACGCAAAACCGGCCTTTGTAGTATAAATTCCCTACTTCTTAACAATTATAGATAGCTTTTCCATAAATATTGCGTAATTTACCGCCGCCAATCTACGCATAATCTATGCGTCTTCTCTTTCTTCTTTTTTCTTTTCCTCATGCCCCGGACCATAATCCATCTTCCGCAGCTCAAATTGAATCTCCTCAAGCAGCTTTCTGTTTGCGGAAATAACATCTCCAAGCAGTCCTATCACACCGCAAAGTACAGCAATCGTAATAAGCATACTGGACAAAATCAGCGACTGTATATGCCCGCTGCCGCTTCCGGCAAAATAATATACTAAAAACCGTACGCCTATCGCGGCTCCTATCACTCCGAATATTCCCGCCAACCATGAAAAACAATACAGCGGCTTATACATCATCAGAGCCCTGCCAATTGTCAATACAGACTTTTTCACATATCCAAACATACTGCTGAACAGTCTGGATGGACGAAGCTCTGCATTTGTCCGAATCGGAACAGACTTTACTGCCATCTTATGACGCCCAGCCTGCACGATTGTTTCGAGAGTGTATGTGTACTCGTTAATTACATTCAAACGCATGGCCGTATGACGGCTGTACGCACGGAAACCGCTTGGCGCATCGGGAACATCAGTTTTAGATGCTTTTCTTACAACCCAGCTTCCCAAATGCTGCAGTTTTTTCTTAAGAGGAGAAAAGTGCGCAGTCTGATCAATCGGACGTTCTCCGATAACCATACCGGCTTCCCCATTTAAGATTGGACGCACCAGCTTTTCGATATCTTCTCCGCAGTATTGATTATCCGCGTCTGTATTTACAATGATATCTGCGCCGTTTCTTAAACATGCGTCCAAACCGGCCATGAATCCTCTGGCAAGCCCTTTGTTGTTTCTGAAGTTGACAACGTAATTGACTCCCCAGTTTTTAGCAACCTCCACCGTATTATCCGCGCTTCCGTCATTGATAATCAAATATTCAATCTCGTCAATTCCATCAATATGTTTCGGCAGATCATTCAGCGCAATCTCCAAAGTCTCAGCCTCATTATAACATGGAATTTGAATTATCAGTTTCATGTCTTTCCCTCACCTATTCTTCAGTACTATTTATTGTCTTTCTTCCGATAGAACCGTATGTAATACCGGAACCCTCAAACTGCTCCAGCGCATAACAATTTCTTCCGTCCATTACGATTGGACGCCTCATCAGTTTCTTATATTTGCTAATATCAAAATTACATACCTCATCCCATTCAGTAAAAATAAAACAGATATCAGCATCAGTAATTGCTTCTTCTATAGTGTCGCAATATTTTATCTTCCCGTTTGGTATCCGTTTCTTAAAATTCTCTGTGCCGACAGGATCCCAAATTCTAACATAAGCGCCGTCTTCCAAAAGCAGAGGAACATTTACCAGCGAAGGTGCTTCTCTCAGATCATCGGTTCCCGGTTTAAAAGTACAGCCGAGAACAGCCACATTCAAAAACAAGAAATCGTCATAATATTTTCTTGCTTTTTTTATCAGCTTCAGCTTCTGACTGTCATTAACCTCGATTGCAGCCTTAACCGTCCGAATCTCCTTGTCATTGAAACTTGCAAGCCAGCTTAATGCTTTTGTATCTTTCGGAAAGCAGGAGCCGCCGTAACCGATTCCGGCATTCAGGAAATGATTGCCGATTCTCTTATCATATCCCATTCCCAGCGTGACTTCCTCCACATTAGCGCCGACCGTTTCACAAAGGTTTGCGATTTCATTCACATAACTGATTTTCAAAGCCAAAAAGTCGTTGGAAGCATATTTTATCATTTCTGCGCTCCGGCGTCCGACATTGATTTTCGGAGCGTCAAACTTTTCATATACATGCATCAGCACTTCTGCCGGATATTTTTCATCCGTTCCGATCACGATACGTGATGCATACAAGGTATCACGCACGGCAGTTCCCTGTGCTAGGAATTCCGGGTTGGAAGCCACATAGATTCTGCAGTCATGTATCTGTTTATCATGAATATACTGCTCAATCTTATCATTCGTACCGATCGGCACGGTAGACTTCAGCACAACAACACAGTCCCTCTCTGCTGTTCTTGCAATCTGCTTTGCCACCTGATATACAAAACTTAAGTTGGCGGATCCATCTGACTTTTCCGGTGTCCCTACGCCGATGAATATCACTTCCGCATCTTTATATGCGTCAGTATAATCTGTTGTGAATGTAAGATTATCCATATATTCCTGCATAAGTTCAGAAAGCCCCGGCTCATAAATCGGGGATATCCCCTTCTGCATCGTTTTTACTTTTTCTTCGTCAACGTCCAAACAGGTAACCTGATGGCCTTTGCTGGCAAGACATACTCCTGTCACAAGACCTACATATCCTGTTCCGGCAACTGTAATTTTCATAACCTTTTCCTACCTCTTTCGCTATTTGTATAAAATATTTTCGAATCTTTCGGCTAACATACTAAAAATTTATATACTTTTTCAGCTACATTTTTGCATACTCTTAATTATTATATCATATTTCGACACTTAATGCCACTATAATATTAATTTATAAGTTGAAAAGTTTAAAATTCAATTCTTTTCAAATTCTTTCACTATTTCAACCATCGCGTCATAAGAAAAAAAGCATTCGACACCGCATATTCCGCCACTTCAAAAATCACACAGTCCGGCTGAAACATTTCAAAATAATATTCCATGTTTATAACATTCTCATAATTATGTACGGCAATATACTCTCCAAAACTATTCTCAAAGAATTTCGCGCCATATCTATTAAAACAAAGAATCGGAATAAAAAGCAATATAAAAAATATTCCAATAAATACTTTTCGTAATGTCTTCATGCAGTTTTCCTCTCTCTAATACTGAAAATAAATAAACGGACTGTATGTGGAATTCACGATGCTGATAACAGCCGCTATCATAACCGCCAAAAGGGTCGTCTCCTGAATTACAAGTCCCACCTTTGTAGAATCCAGTGATTTCTTTATCTTCTCAAACTTCGCAGATGCCGGAATAACCGCTCCCACACAAGCGATAACCACGTATACGATTATTTTGCTTGTGGAGAAATAAGCCGCGCTGTTAGTAACATCTTCGCAGATAATTTTTCCAAACATAATTTTTATAAAAATCTCAAACTCTTCCATATTTTGAAAACGAAACAACTCCCAGCTGAACAGCACGACAGTCGTTGTCACCACCCATTTTATCACATTTGGAATTTTTTTGTATGCTTTTGTATCACGCAGGCCGCGTTCAACAACCGCACATACTCCGTTGAGAACACCCCACCAGATATAAAAGCTTATCATCCAAGATATTTCCGACCGGAGCATCTCCTCTGTAATAAGTCAACAAGATATGATATTGCAGAAAACGTAATAAATGAGATGCCAAGCGGCGCTATGATAGCAGACATCTGCAATATACGATTCGCTCCGCCCACTATCTCCTCTAGGACAAAATTGTAATATTTATTGTAAAACTCATATCCTATTCACCGCTTTCTGCAATTTTTCTCCCCATACATAAACATAAGCGTCTTCTGATATCTGTATCTTTTCGTAAGATCCTTTCAATTCCTGTTCTATCTCTTCCGGATGATGGCATATATAGAGAGTTTCGCCTTTTCCTTCCGGCACTGCACAAATCACTCTTTTCTCCGGCATCAAAAATTGATATTGGCACCTTGTCTCCTGCCATGTTCCCGGCACCCTGCTGTCATCCACATAGATTTCTTTCAATTCTTCTCCCGATTCTTCTAAAGCTTCAATCCATTCAACCACCGGCTTTGTATATAGATAATTTTTTTCTCCTCTGTAACGCTCATGATAAATTCCGTTAAATGCATACGTATAAATAAGAACAATACAAAAAATACTTAACAATATTTTCACTCTTTTCTTGGAAAATAGCTGGTAAGAAATTATCATAAACACAATTACGAACGTGGTTCCCGGAAGATACGAACGAATTCCCACGGAATCTGCCGCAAATCCCTTCGTTAAGGAGAATGGCGCATAACTCCACACGCATCCCAGCTCATAACATAGAACAGGAAGAATCACCAGCACCCAATACCCTTGCAGCACTCCTGTAACAACCAGCGCCTTTCCTTTTATCTCCTCTATAATTTTAGGATTCTTAATAATATACACCGCTCCTGCCATGAAAAGCGGTCCTATATAGGCTCCATAATATCTCAAATAAGTGATTGCACGAAAAGAGTCCGTATTGCCTGCCCCTTCCATTGCCGCCGTTACACCGCCAAGCCAGCTCAACGACTGACCGCCAATTGTAATACCTATAGCACACATACAAAAGATTCCTGTTATGATATAAGGCGCATATGTTTTCTGCTCACTGCCAATCAAATCCGAGTCTCTTTTTATGGCCTTCTTAATAAGCAGCAGCATTCCAATTACAACCGCAACAGCTATGCCTCCCGTCAAAACTACCGACTCGTTCAGCTGGCCAATAATAATGTCTGCCCATGCTGTCCATGATTTTGGATTTTTGAACTGTTTCAGAATATCAATAGACACCATTGCATCTGTATTACTAACCTGCTCCATCTGAACGCCATTAAGATATTCCAGCCATTTATTAATCCCGCTTTTCGCCGCAAAAAAAAGTGGAAAACCACACACAATACAAACCGGCAATGACAGACAAGCCTTTCTGTAAATCCAGCCATACAGCGCTATAACTCCCGCCAATGCCATCCATAACGCCAATGCCCGCGAATGCACCATATATGCATATGTCATTAGCATAAAAAGCATAATACTATAAATTATTTTTTCTTTCCTTTTTTCATTAACACTGTCCAATTTCAGCAGCGCCCAAATAATCAGCCAAACCATAAGAACATAAACAAATTCAGGGTATGTATATGTTGCACGTACTGCCACTAGATAAGAGCAGGCAATGGAAATCAGACATGTCTCCTTCTCATCGGTCATATGAAAATATTTTTTCATTAAATGAAAACTGATCGGCGCACTTAACGCCTGGCATAATGCCATCATTGCTGCCATACATCGGTAAAGTATGAGCGGATTCTTTATCAGTGCCATAAATGGTATTAACAGCATCGTATATCCATAGCCATAATACCGATATCCCTGCATAACGCCGGACCAGTCATATCCTAATAGTTTTGCTGCCGGCCACATAGCAAACATCTCATCCCCGCCAATTGAAACCGGATACGTTTTTATAAGAAACAGTAACCTGGGAAGCAAGGAAACCAAAAAAGCTATCCACATGTATTTACTTCTTTCCAACCTCATTTTCATACACTGCTGTCCTTTCAACATTATTTCCTTAATCTCCTCAACACTATCGATTCCAGCATTTCTTTTGCAAACCGTTCTTTAAGTATCAAAAGAGCCGCTCCGTACAAACCAAAAAACAGACAAGCGCTGATGAGAAGTACAAGGAATACATGAAGATCCAATACCATCTTCAAGCTCATCCCGGCAGCACATGCCGCCACGGCGGCTGTTAATACTTTGCCAATGCTCACCTGCTCCGTAATGCGTCTCAGAATATCCCGCAGATATACGCACTGTACCAGCAATACGACCAGCTCTGCCATCAGTGTGGCAAAGGCGGCTCCTGAAGAACTATACCGCGGAATCAACACGAGATTCAGCAGGAAATCTATGGCTGCTCCCCACAAAATAGAGTATAGTACTTTTTTTTCCTGATTTTGGGGTGTCAGCACTTGAATGCCGGTAATATTGGATAATCCGATCAGCAGTACTGTCGGCATCAATATTACCATCGGTATCACCGCCCCTTTCAGATACTCTTCGCCCGCCAGAAAAAGAATTGACTCCCGCGCATATATCATGAAATACAACATCAACGGTACCCCCAGCAGCACAACAAAATTCACTGCTTTTCCCACCATACTGTAAAAAGCATTCTTTTCCTCTTTTTGCACATAATATGACAATCTTGGAAGGAGCACGGTTCCGAGTGATGTAATGACGGTTACCAATATTGTCTTTACCTTAATTCCCGCATTATAATACCCGACTTCCTCGTTGCCTTTCATAAAGCGGAGCATAACAACGTCTAAATTAGTGTAGACGCTGATTGCTGCCGACATAGCAAAAAAGATAAAAATAGGCTTTATATGCTGACGGAAATTATACGTCCATTTCTTTTTAAAACTCACAAATTTACGAAGATTTATCAGATTCAGCACATAGGAACCCGAACCGGCAATCATACTGATTGCCCCGTATATAATGTAATCATCAGGGCTCTTAACCCACAAAAACATCATAATGACCGAAAGAAGCTTAAACGCAACCGAACAGACGGTAATATACACATACTGTTCTAACGCACTGTAAAACCATGCAGCTCCCATACTGGTCAACACCATTCCAACCGCATAAATCAAAAAAAGCGGCTTCTCCTCCGCAAATTCCGGCACAATCCAAATAGACGCCACGAATACCGCAAACGTCACTGCCGTAACAATTACATTGATAATCAGCAGTTCCTGCACTGTCTTGGAAAGCTTATCTTTATCTTCCCTTACTTTTGCACACACACGGACTCCATATGTAGGAAGCCCGAGAGAAGCAGCCATGGTAAAATAATTCATGACTGAAGCAGCAAAAGCCAATTTCCCGTTCGCCTCTACAAGAAGCACACGAGAAACATACGGAAATGTAATCAACGGAAACAAAAGCGTAGACACAGTCAATATCATATTCATTATAAAATTAAATTTTACAGATCTTATCTTCATCTTTTCCCCTACCGACGATTGTGCATTCTACTGATAAAAGCAAGCGCCGGATAAAAGCGGAAATTCGTTTTTCGCAGCAAATGAAGCACCTTGCTTCTTGAATCAGATAATTCATATACCTTTTTACTCTTTTTTGCAATTTCACGGTCAAATTCAATAAATTTCCGGCGGATTTCTTTATCAAACGGCGAAAAGCTTGTAAAAATTCCCGCCTGATCCCCCACCATACTTGCCACACGATTCGCAATATGATTTATTTTCACTTCCTCTTTATGCGCTCCCGAGAATTCCTTTAAAAACTCACACAGATGCAACGTAACATCAATATGGTTCTGCATATGTTTCTGAAATCCTTTGATACTGACGCTCTGTGCCACCTGTGCCACACGATATTGATATACACAGAACGGATAGTAAGCCACAGTTTCTACATATGGAACCGGGAACAACGTGTATTCTACATCTACATAAAAGCTGTTCTCATCAATGTGTATATGATTTTCCTTCAAAATTGACGTTTTAATAACAAGCGCATGCATCGGAATTTCCATCTTATCCGCAATTTCATTAAATTCCCAAAGATTTTTCCCCTTCAAAACAGGAAATGTAATCAAGGTTTCCTCCTGTGTATTATCGTCAACCTGATTATAATCTGCGATGACATAATCCGCGTCGCAATCTGAAAGTGCATGTACCAATTTAACAAATTCCCCGGTGTTTACCCAGTCGTCTCCATCCACGACTTTGAAATATTTTCCTCGTGCAACCTCTATTCCTTTATTAATTGTTGACCCATGTCCGCCGTTGGGCTTAGAAATCACCTTAAAAATATCCGGGTATTTATCGGCATATTCCTGACCGATTTCCGCAGTTCTGTCTTTGGAACCGTCGTCTACCACCACTACTTCAACTTCTGCAAATACTTCTTCCGCAAGGAAAGAATCCAGCGTCTGACGCAGATATTTCTCCACATTATAGGATGGTATTACCACTGTTAAAATTTTTCCCACCGATTTATCCTCCAATTTCTACAATGCCTTTTAATTCCTTTGAATGCTTTCTTAAATCAAATTCCGGAATGTTGTCAAGCAGCCTGAGTTCCCCACGGTTTTCACGCTTACTGTTCACAATCACATCCGACCATACTTCCGGACTCTGATTCAACGATAAAAACCGACAGTCTTCTGTAATCTTCAATTCCTCCGGCACCCTGTCGCTTGCCACCAGCGGAAGCCCCGACAGCTGTGCCTCCACTCCCACAAATCCAAGACCTTCAAACCGGGAAGGAAAAACAAATACATCCATCGCCTGAAAAACTGCCTCTATATCTGCTCTCCAACCTAAGAATAAAACATTACGCTCCAAACCCATCTCACGCACTCTGCGCTTCACATCATTGAACTGAAGACCGTTCCCTGCCAAAATCAGCTGTGCATCAGGAATTTGTTTCATAACTTTTGCAAATACATCTATGAGAAACGGATAGTTCTTCACATAACAGAAATTTCCTACATGTCCAACCACAAATGTGTTACCTAATCCCAGTTCGTTTCTTATATTATTCCTGACCTGTGCGTCATATCGGAATTTTTCTGCATCAACTGCATTAAAAATCACCCGAAACCGTTCGCTTTCCACAATCCGTTTCGGAAACATCCACAATCCCGCCTTCTTTGAGCAGCCATAGAACTTTGTTCCCGTATGATACAGGGTAATTTTAGAAAAATAATGAATCATATTAAACAAAAACCTGACAAGAACATTTTCACAATCATTTCCTGAAGCATGACTATGCAGAATCCTCATCGGAACATTTTCTTTCTTCGCAGCCCACGCCGCAACACAGTCAATTGCAGTAGAAATGTTCAAATATACCGTATCATACTGATACTTCTGTATGAGCTTCCTGACTTGACGATACTGGCGTACAGGGCGCTTCAAAGATGCTGTCCGAAACAGCCGCACATTTTTTTCTTCAAACATTTTCTGCAGTTCTTTATCAATTTCATTCGTCAGAAAATCAATCTGCACTTCTTCCTTCCATATCGTTTCAAAAAAATTCAAAAGGTATCTGTCAACTCCGCCGGCCTTTCCGTTTTCTATGAATCCAATCAATATTTTTCTCATATTAGTCCCAGTCCCTTGCTAATGTCATCAGATACCCCATACATAACCAAAAGAAAAATGTCTGCGGCGCATGTAAATAAAAAAGGTAAGTATAAAATTGACTTGCCACTGTCATTGTAACAACAATAATAAACGAAAAAATTATTATACTATAATCCTTTCCCCACAGCCTTGACAAGCTTTTCCACATAACCCGAATTGTATTCCCAATCATCATAAATACAATCAATATGCCGATAATCCCCTGGCTTACCACTACGTCTACGAACATATTGTGCAGGGAATCATATTTTACTACCTCATTATTCAGAATATATGTTTTCGGCAGATTTTCTTCGGCATATGCCACGATATTTCGAAAGCTGATACCAAAAACGGGGCTTGTTCCCATAATTTCGATTCCGCTTTTCCAAATATCCTCTCTGCCGCTGCTGACGTCCTTTTTCAATTCATTCCTTCTCGCATTTGTTTTCTTTATGGGAGATTTTACAGTCTCCGTATTATTTGACTTCTCTATCTTCTTCACCATTTGATCTTGTACAGACTTAAACAGCTGCACATTTATCGGCTCAAATGCACTCAGCCCTCCTACTGCAAGCGCCGTAACTGCCAAAGAAAACACCACCGCTTTAACTGCCGATTTTTTCTGATTGTATGTATGCAGGAAACACCAGCACAACAAACCGCATCCGATGCAGACTACGGCAGTTCTGGAATTGGAAAATCCTATATACAGAAGATTTATCACCATACTGGCTGCGATACAGACTCTCTGCCATCTCTTCTGAAAAATCCCCCATAAATAGAGCATCATGAAAATTGCAATTACAGTAATAGTGGCTCCATGATTCGGATCGTCATAAACGCCCCATAAACGTCCCCGCAGATAACCCAGCCAATGCGTATAATTCTGTGCATCTGTAAATCCATATTCATATCCCCATGAAATCATTGTAAGACTTACTATATTGGCAGCCGTACACCAAACAACGTATACACTTCCTAAAATTTTCAATTCTGCTTTCATCATTTGGGAAGTATACTCTCTGCCGGCAATATACAATACACCTATCTGACACGCCATCCACATAAGTTCCTGGATATTTTCTGTAATCCCATATTTTATATTCATGAGACTGCTAAGCATGTAACTTACCAAAAACAGTATACAAAGAATAAAATTCGGCATTTTCCAATATCGTTTCCATCTGAACAACATAAATACAAGAAGCGCCGCTCCGAAAATTGCTCCAATAACGCTCCCCGCTTTTATAAGGATTCCTCCGTTTAAAAAGCCGTTGAACGCCGCCAATAGATAAATCATCATATATAATTTGTATATAAAAATTATTTTTTGAAATTTCAATTGAATCCCTCTCCGTTATCTTTTGGATTTTACCTTTGAATAAAACATCGGCAATTTATTTTTTACAATATAAATCAATCTTCCCAGCGCTAGACATCCTCTTGTATGTCTCTTTTTCAACAGTAACAACGCTATACTTAATGCTTTGCTGTCCTTTGCTTCCGCCGCCGGAATCAATAGGTGAAATAATTCCTGATCAAACACGCCTTTGCACCACTTAAGACGCATGGTATGGGTCATTTCTGCCCGTTTATCACAATTTCTCTGTAATGCCGAGAGAATGTATCTTGCATACAAAGAACCTAAAATCTTCTTGACCTCTTCCGTCACCATCCTCCAATACCGGTACTGCTCCAAAAGCAACTCGATTCTCCGCTTATGAAGCGCATAATACTCCGCTGCAAATTCATTTGTCAGACTGTCCTTTGAACGTTTTGCATAACGGTATGGCGTAATTGCAAGCAAATTCAGACTGTCTATATTCATGCAGTATTCAATATTAAAAGTAATATCTTCTATAAACTTATTTGTCCGGTAGTCTGTAAAACGCACATTGATTTCTTTCAGATACGTCAAATCATAGACCTTATTCCACGGATACCCGTAAAGTGTCTGCTGCTCCAAATATATCATATAAGGCCGCAGTTCCTCCTTGCTTCGGAACACTTTTTCCTCCGGACATCTTGGATTTCGGTATGCCAGTTTTCCGTCAGACGTATAATATTCTTCTATCAACCCGAAAATTAAAAGCTTTGCCGGATTTTCCGACAAAGAATCATAACATGCCTTCAAGGCAGTTCTTTCTACCGCGTCATCTGCATCAACAAACCAAAGATATCTGCCCTGAGCATGTGCAATCCCCCTGTTTCTGGCTTCACTGACTCCCATATTCTCTTTCAGATTCACAACTTTGATTCTTTCATCCCTTTTAGCGTACTGCTCTAAAATTTCCCCACTTTTATCTGGTGAGCAGTCAACAACCGCTATCAGTTCCCAATCTGAAAATGTCTGTTCCTGTATACATTCTATTATTTTCCGAATATAAGTTTCCGCCTGATAAACAGGCATAACAATGCTAAAAAACGGTTGTTTTGTCATCTTATTACTCATTTGTCTCTATCAATCTCCGAATCAGTTCTTCTATCTTTTTATATGACTGCGGTCTGTCAAACTGTCTTTCTGCAATTTCCCGGGCCTTCTCGCCCATAATTCTGCACTTTTCCGGATTCTCATAAAAATCCAAAACCGCATCCGTAAGAATGTTCACATCCTCCGGCATAATATTGATTCCAAACCCATCCTTTTCGACTTTATTGCGGAATTCCTGACTCATGCATGTATTAATCATCGGTCGACCCGCCGCCAGATAATCTCCTATTTTAGTTACGATACTCTGCGGCGCCTTTTTGACAAAAGAATTCACCAAAACATCTGATTTTCTCAGGTATGCCGCCATCTTCGGATAAGGCGTATAGCCGACGAACTCAACATTCGTGCACTGTTTATCAGCCGCCAGTTTCTCAAGCTCTTCCTGAAGCGGTCCATTACCGAGAATCTTAATTTTTATATTGTGATACCCTCTCTTCAGCAATTCGCCGCCCGCCAGTACCATGGTCCGTATATCATAACTTGTTCCGATTGTGCCTGCATAGGTAACCCAGAACTCTTCTTCCTCTTTCTTAATCTCTCCTGAATAAATCTCTATCCCTTCGTCAAATTCACGAATTTCATTTCCCACATAAACCGTCTCCTTCGGAACGGAAAGCTTCTTGTTCTTCAGAGGACGATCACGGTATTCATCGGATGTTCCAATAATTCCCGACACTAGAGAATATACCTTTTCCGCATCCCGTAATATCGGATAGAATATAACATCACTCATAACCGGAATATCAAGCACCATCCGCATTGCCTCCGGCCAAAGGTCATTGACATCCGCAACAAACGGAATACCTTTTTTCTTAGCGTACTTTGCCGCCGCAAGCGCCACGTCATTGGGCGGAATCTCACAGTACAAAAGGTCATAATCGCCTTCCTTATTCAAAAGTTTTGTCAAATTTCCCGCTGCAATCCGGTGGCTGCCGATACGCTTCAAATCTATGTTTTTCTTATATCCGGGCTCGTAAATAAACTTTAGTCCGAATTTGTACTCATCTTCCTTTATCTTCCCTATATCACGCTGCGCCTTTTCCCAGTGCTGAAACGTAGTTGTAATCAGATCCACCTTATATCCCATATCCGACAAAAAATCACAAAGATATCGGAAACGTGAATATCCTTTTTCATGATTCAATTTAACGCCCATCGTGATAACTGCAACTTTCTTCATCCTCATATGCTCCAAATCCTGTAATAATTTACTCTACTCAGCCTGCTCTGATCCTTCCAATACCTCTCCCTGCTTTACTTTGTTTACCAAATTTTTTATCTCATTGACAGAGGTTTCGTCCGGCCAAATAACCGACAAAGGTTTGCCCCCTCCTGAATAGCACACCTCCGAAGAACCGTCCCCGTATGCCGCCACAGAATAAATATTCCATGCGCCGCCGTGTGAAAGCTGGTTCTTTATCAGTTTCTGAATCTGCTCCTGAGACATGTTGGTTTCCACATTACCGCTGACGCTGTTAATCAGACTGCTGGCATTAACCAGCATTGCCGGCGAAATCATTTTCTTAATAATTGCAGTGATAACCGCCTGCTGGTTCTTTCCTCTCTGATTATCGCCGCCCGGTATGTTATAACGCTCTCTTGAGAACATCAAAGCCTGTGTTCCGTTAAATGTATTATAACCCTGCCGTACATGCAGTGATTTTTTTCCTGTATTTCCGTTCACAGTCTCGCTCGTATCAAATTCATATTCCGAATATACTTCGATTCCGCCCAATACATCCACAATCTCCACAAGAGAAGTGAAGTTCACGCGAGCATAGAAATCAATATCCATATCATAGAGCTGGGACAATGTTGCCATAGACGCATCCACGCCATAGATACCCGCATGGGTCAGCTTATCGCGGGCGCCTCCGCTGATGCCTGGAATCTCTACGTAAAAATCTCTCGGGGTCGTAGTCAGAAGTACCTGACGGCTTGCCGTATTGACTGTTGCAATAATATTCACATCGCTCCGGCTGTTTGTCTCAATCGGACCATACACGTCAATACCGCTGATAAATACACTGAATGTATTTTTCGTAACATCTACCTGGGAGGCGGCATTTTCCAACACCGTTTTAATACTGTGGGAATAGATAATCTTTACATTATCGTTAAATCCTTCAAATGTTTCCTCAAGCATTTGCGTATAGCCCTCATTATAGATAATGGCATCTACCTCTCCGCTTCGGAACGCCTCGGCCTGCTCTGTAAGGCTGTTGTACTCCTGCATAGCAATATTACCGCCGATTTGCTTTTCAACAGCGGCTGCAGCGCTGCGGATATTGTCGCCTCCTATGGTATACTGCACACCGAAAGAATAATCTTTCGCATCTTTTATGCTCTCTGCCGGATCATCTGCTTGAACCGCTACCACAATATTATCTAGCTTGTATTCTCCGCCGCTGATTTTATGCACCGCACCGTCGGCCTTATATACATAAAAGCTCCCGGTCAGTAGTACAAGAGACAACAGAATGCTTAGTATCTTACTGATAATTGCCTTTTTTCTTGACTTCAGCTGTATCACAAACACAGTCAAAAGCAGTATAAGCAGAATTCCCGCTATAATACTCACGTATTTCACCGGAAGCATATTCAGAGCAATCAGCATTATAAGAAATACTACACTGGCGATTGTCTGAACTGCGGTCAGCACATAACCGATCAGCCGGCTCCTGCGCCTCCCCTGCTTTCTCCCGCCTTTTCTGTTATTAATTCTATTATCCATTATAATTCCCTCACCTGTTTTCTATATACACCAGTTGCAGTGTTTACAAAACGTCAGTCAACCACAACTTCCAGACGTTATTCTACAAAATTATACAATATTTTATGTATATATTCAACCGGGGCGGCGGCCGGGGGGGGGGGGGGTGGGGGGGGGGGTGGGGGGGGGGGGGTGGGTGGGTGGGGGGGTG
>CANAZK010000061.1 GCA_947366105.1 uncultured Lachnospiraceae bacterium
GAATATATCATTTATTTCCTGTTTGGTGTTACAACTTTATTATACCATCTCAGTCCCCACTATAGAATCCTCATACTCATCATCAATCATGATTCCGCTCACCAGGTATTTCCTAACGATAGAAATAACATCTCCATCTTTGATAGTTCTACCAATGATAGTCATAAGTTTGTCATGATTTACTGTGTCAAAGAACTTTTCCAAGTCAATATCCACAATCCAGTCATTACCATTATTCATCATATCGAGCGCTGTTAAGATTGCTTGCTGTGCACATCTATTAGGTCTGAATCCGTAACTGTGGTCATGGAACTGTTCCTCATAGATTGGTGTTAACACCTGTGCGATAGCTTGTTGTATGAATCTGTCTGCTACTGTTGGTACTCCCAGGTTTCTGACACCTCCATCAGGCTTTGGTATCTCCACTCTTCGTACTGGCTGAGGCTTATATTTTCTTGTCCTCAACTGTTCCTTGATGATTTCGCTGTTCTTTGCAAGGTGTTCCTTCAGTTCCGTGTACTTCATTGCGTCCACTCCCTCCGCACCTTTGTTTCGTACGACTTGCAGATATGCTCTGTTGAGATTATCACTAGATAATATCTGCTCCATTAGACTACTTGTGTCCATGTGTTCTTTCCTTTCCGTCTCGCTTGATTTGACCACCTTTTACCCGACTGGTTACGGCAGATGTTGTCATTTCTGCAATACGAGACATACTCAAACTGATTGATTGTTCGCCCCTTTGCTCCATCTCCATTACAGAGATTTCTTCACTACTATGGGCTCTGCTGACTTCTCACAGTTCGTTGTTACTGGGCTAATGAAACCTCTGTGAGACCTCCACGCTTAAGGTGCGCGCTCTTTCCCTCCATCTACCCGCCACATTTACTCTGTTCCTACAAGCGGTAACTTTACGGCTTCATCCTTTCAGGCAGACTTACCAAACGGAACCTAGCCTTATATGTGATTTCTGTTCGTCGAGCCAGAGGTTTGCCTACAACTTCCTTCAGATTTCACCTCACGATGAACACCCTTGCTGTTCAGCTATATACTTCCTTGTTACCTGGGCGTATTCGGGACTTTCACCCGTTAGAGCGCGCCCATGGCGCGCAAACCTAAAAAGGGACTGCAGCCAAAAACTGCAATCCCTGATTCACTCTCGTAATTACCGATACCGGTTCAAGTTTATTTTATTAATAAAAAATTTACCTCTTGTAATAATCGCTGACCGCTCCAAAAAATGCATCCAAGTTCTCCATGGATGTCATCGGCGGAATATCACATCCGCTCGCAATCACGAAGTTTTTGTATTTGCCGCATCTTTCCAACAACTCCGTCGTCTCTTTTCTAATCTGCTCCGGACTTCCGTTTCTGATCGTTCCCGCCGGGTCAATATTTCCGATTACAAGAGCGTCCTCAGGAAGCACCTTCAAGGCTTCCTCAATGTCAATGGCATTTCCGAAGCTGTATGCGTTCATGTTCAAATCTTTAATCTTATCAAGAAGCGGAACAATATTTCCGCAGTTGTGGTACATAAACAGGAATTCATCATCCTCCACCGCTTCTCTTACACGCTGTACGTAAGGATTTGAGAATTCTTCTATCAAATTCGGCGAAAGAAGCCCCGCCGCCGGCTCCGCCATACAGATTCCGTTCACGCCGGCTTCTTTCATTGCTTTAGCATAGGCAGTCAAAAACTGTGTTGCCTTCTCAAGTACCGTCTCCACCATCTCCGGCTCTTCATAGCATAGAACCATAATCTCTGTCATATCAAGAAGACGTCCCGCAAGAGAATACGGACCGATAATTCCGGCAAACACCGGACGGTCTGTAATACGCTTGGCAGCTTCTTCCATTCCCTTTACACATTCTCCGGTTCTTCCGGCTCCCACTTCCGGCACTTGAAGCGCTTCCGCTGCTTCCTCATCCTGAATCAGTGCTTCGTGAAGCGTCGGCACATCGTCCTTACTGTAAAGAATTGCGCTTCCGAAAGCTTCCGCTTCCACGGACAGATCCATCAAACTGAATGCCGCGCCTGTATCAAATCTGTCTGCAACCGCATTCATGCACTCTGCCTGAAGATGTCCGTCTTTTACAAGCTCTTCTACCGTGCGGCCGATAATCTGTATACCCGGAAATGAAAGGATTGGCGTCGCCTTTTTCGCCGGTGAATTTATATAGTCCCAAACCCACTGTTTCATGTTTCTCTTCATATCTCAGTTTCCTGCCTTTCTAAATGTTTTTTATCCTTTTAAAAAATACATATGCTGCATGTAAAAATCGTTAAATTCGCTGCTTGCAGCAAGCTGGATTTCACGAGCTTTCCCGGTAATCTCCGCTATACGTTTTCCGGCTTCCGGATCTGTCAGACAAAGCCTGCTTCCGCTCAAAGAGCTGTTTCCCACCGCTTTCATCTTGTCCTTACATTCTTTTGGAAAAAGTCCGATTCCCACAGCCTTCTCTATATCAATCTTATATCCGAAGCCTCCGGCAATGTATATTGCGTCAATTTCTTCATAAGATACGCCGTAATTCACAAGCAAGGTCTCAAATCCCGCACGGATTGCCGATTTGGCAAGCTGCATTTCTCTTACATCCTTTTGGTAAAATCGGATTTCCTTCTCCCCATTTTCCGCTGCCAAAATTCCGTCTTCAAAATAATCCTCGTCCATAAGTCCCGTTTCATCGATCAGTTCATGCTTCATAAGCTCATATGTAATGTCAATTACACCGGTTCCACAGATACCTGCCGGTTTCTCCCCGCCGATTGTATAAACATTAAATTTTCCTTCTCTATATTCCGCCTTACAGACTGCTCCCGGTATACTTCCCGTACCGCAGATAATATTGCCGCCCTCAAATGCCGGACCCGCCGCCGTACTGGTTACGAGAATTCTTTCCTTACTTCCGATTGCCATTTCTCCGTTGGTACCCAAATCAATAAGAACAGATACCTTATCGTTTTTATCAAATCCACAGACCAAAAGTCCGGCTGCGATATCTCCGCCCACATAAGTGGATATTCCCGGAATAATTGTAATCGGGAAATCATACTCCGAGCTTTCAAACAATGTTTGGAAATCTGTCTCTATCGTGTCGATATTGACCGGAGTAAATGGATACACGCCTAAAGTCTCGCAGGAATACCCCATAAGGAGATGAATCATGGTTGTATTGCCGCTTATGACCATCCGCTCCGTCTCCACATGGTTTTTACTAAAAAGCTCTTTTATGCCTCTCTCCAAATCTTCCAGAACACTTGCTTTAAGCTCCTTCTGCTTCCCTTCATTTGATGCCTGGATTCTGCTTATTACATCCGCGCCGTATGTTCTCTGACGATTGATAGCAGTATAAGTATCAATTACCGCCCCGCTTCCGGTATCCACAAGCTGCATAGCAATAGTCGTTGTTCCGATATCCGCCGCGATTCCGCAATGCATCCCCCGCTCAAGACTCTCCTCTTTTCCATGCTCCTGCGTTCCTTCACAACAAACGCCGTCAGCCACAACTACGAAGCCTTCTTCCTCCGGGTCTGCAAGAAGAATCCTGCAGCTTTGGTTCGGCGCCGCAGTACAAGCAAGACGATATCCGTCTTCCAATGCCTTTCTGTCAAAGAATTTTTCATCCGCCTTAGACGGTTTCGGTACTCCGTCCAAGAACTGCACTTTGCATTTGCCGCACGTGCCTTTTCCCGCACAGACCGCACTCAGATAAATTCCTGCATTCTGCAGAATCTCCAGAAGCGTCTGACGTTCTGTTCCTTCAATAACAGACTCTTTCCCCCCCTGCTTTATTATAACCGGGAATTTCTGAAGATTCCGCATTTTGCAATCAATTCGCGGGCAGTTACTGCAGTCATGCTCCGTTCTATATTCATCCAAACCTTCTTTCAGTATATAAATCTGACAGTTTGATTTTACCGGGTCAAACATGTAGCTTTCTGTTATCCCAAGCCCTATCTCATCTTCTGCCCTCGTTATTTCCCACGCAGTTTTTTGAACCTCCATCGGAATATCCTGAGGCGCTTCAAGACGCCTTACTACCCCGAAGCCTTTCTCTTGGCACATCTGAATAACCGGCTCCTTAAGCATTCCGTCCATCTGAAAAAGACAATCGTCTGCAATAGCGCTTGCAAGCATTCCTTTCAGATAATTGCCCTTCTCAAATAATTCCGTCGTCCAAATACCTATTTCTTTCCCAACAGATTCAATACAAAACAGAGCCTCTCTGATGTCCTCTCCATATTCCGACAAGTCATATTCCGTAATATCGCCAAATGCAAGCACCGCTGCCGGAGAAAGCTTCTCATAAGCATCTGAAAGCATCTCTTCAAGTTCCTCTTCGACCGACTCATACACCGGGCTGCCCGGATGACAGTTAATCAATTCCAGCACATTTTTTTTGTTGATTTTTATATCGAATTCTGTTATTTTCATAATTTCATCCTATCTCAGTTTTATTTTGATTTCAGTTCAGCCATATCCGGTATGACGGGCGAATTATGCTTGCATAAAGGCGCACGACATATCGAATATGAACTGAGCGCCCACTTATGAGCAAAAGCCAGCTGTAAAACAGCGGAAAGCACCGTAGGTGCGGTTTTGCGAATGGCGCGGCTGAACTGTTACTTATTTTGAGAGAACAGCTTCTTTGGCAACTTCTGCCGCAGACGCTGCATCCGGAGTATAATAATCCGCTCCGATTTGTTTTGCAAAACTGTCGTTTACCGGCGCTCCTCCGATCATGACAATATATTTGTCGCGGAGTCCTCTCTCCTTTAATACTTCAATACAGTCCTCCATCTTCGGCATTGTCGTTGTAAGAAGGGCTGACATACAGATTACGTCTGCTCCTACCTCCTCTGCCTTCTCCACAAATGCCTCAGGCGCAACGTCCACTCCCATATCGTGGATTTCAAATCCTGCTCCTTTTAACATCATTACAACAAGATTCTTTCCGATATCATGAAGGTCTCCCTGTACTGTTCCGATAACCGCCTTTCCCACCGGCTCATTTCCAACTTCAACCAGCTTTGGCTCCAGTACTGTAAGTCCGGCGTTCATTGCTCTTGCCGCAACAAGAACCTCCGGTACAAAAACTTCATTGTTTTTAAATTTCTCTCCGATTATCATCATACCAGATAACAGACCCTCATTCAAGATTACCTTTGGGTCAAGTCCTTCCACAATTGCCTGCTCTACAAGCTCTTTTACCTTCTTCGCTTTTCCCTTCTGCAGTAATTCTGACATTTCTGTAATAATTGACATATTTTTCCCTCCTACGCAATGATTAATAGTTTAGCTTTATTGTATTGTTTTTTATTTTCTCCTTTTTGTAATTATTTTGGAAAGTTTGTAATTTTATCTTCCATTTCTATATTTTTTCCCTTTTTTAATAAATTTGTGATAAAATCTTTACAGAAATATACTTTTTTTGGACAGGAGGACATATCATATGAAGCCACTTTTATATTCCATTGTGGAAGAACAGACGCTTCGCACAATGCTCGACACTTTCTATGCCTGTATCAATCTTCCAATTCAGGCAATTGATGAAAACGGCGAATTTCTCGCCATAAGCGGTCCCATGAATAACTTCTGCCGTTGTTTTCAGCGTTATCTTCCGGAAGGCGATACCTGTGACAAAATGCATGCGGGAGCCGCACACCGGGCTGTGGATCTAGGCGAACCTTATATTTTTTCCTGCCATGCAGACCTTTGTCATATTGTTTTTCCGCTGATTAACAATCAGACATTTCTAGGCTCTATATTGGTTGGTCCTTTCCTTATGGATGAACCGGATTCCATACTGATGTCCGGCATTTCCAAACGCTATCACATTCCAACAGAGGAGTCTTTTGAGCTTTATGATGAAATCAACCATATTCCGGTTGTTTTTCCCGCTATGGTAAATCATATCAGCAGGCTTTTGTATTTTCTCTTTTCAAATCTGATTGATGAAGGGAAAAAGCTGCTTAAATACAACAATCAGAAACTGATTCAGCAGTCCCGGATCAATGAGTCTATCCAGCGCTTTAAATCAATAGAAGCCAACCAAAGCGCCTACCCTTACGAACTTGAAAAGGAACTGATGACAAAAGCAAAGCTGGGTGATTCCAAAGATGCAAACGCCCTCTTGAATCAACTTCTAGGCTATGTTTTTTTCTCTGAAGGGAGTAGTCTTGAAATAGTGAAATCGAGGGCAGTAGAGCTTTGTTCTCTTCTGTCCCGCTCTGCCATCGAAGGCGGCGCTCCGACAGACAGTATTTTGAAACTGAATAATGAATTTTTGAAAAACATACAGCAGATTACAACTCTTGAGAGTCTTTGTTTTAAGCTGCAGGAAATTGTGGAGACATTCTCGAACACTATGTTCAACTCCATCCCTTCCAAAAATAATGAAATTGTCAAGAAATCCATGCTGTATATTTCCCAGAATTTTAACCGGCAGATTACATTGGATGAAACAGCTGAGCACGTCCATCTGCATCCTTCCTATTTTTCCACGCTTTTTAAGCAGTCCACCGGTTCTTCTTTCAAAGAATATTTAAACATGGTCCGCATCGAAGAAAGTAAACGGCTCCTTGCCAATACGGATTTTTCCATTATAGATATTGCGATTGCCGCAGGTTTTGAAGACCAAAGTTATTTTTCCAAGGTTTTCAAAAAATATACAGGAATAACGCCTAAGCAATACAGATAGCTTAGGCGTTACTTGTTTTAAAAATCGAACAGCGACAGCTGGTTTGATTCCGGAAGATTTCCAAGCAGACCCAAATCCGCCATGAAATCAATAACCGTCTTGCTGACCTTCGTTCTCTGCCTGAAATCGTCCCTTGAGAGATAAGGTCCGTCCTTTGCAGATTCCTCCACAGCCTCGGCAGCTTTATCGCCCATCCCCTCTATACTGTTTAAAGGCGGCATAAGCTTACCTTCAATAATCTGGAATTTGTCTGCTTTCGCCGTATAAATATCAAGCGGCAGAAATTCAAATCCACGGGCATACATCTCCTGTACAATCTTCATATCCTTCAGAACATCCTGCTCCTTGTTAGTCAGGGTGTCAGAACGCTTTTTATAATCCCTCATATAGAATTCAAGTCTTTCCCTGCCCTGGCACATCAATTCGTAAGAAAATGCCGACGCACGGATACTGAAGTATGCCGCATAGTATGCGAGGGGATAGTTTACTTTGCAGTATGCAATACGGTACGCCATCATAACATAGGCAGCCGCATGGGCTTTCGGGAACATATACTTTATTTTCTCGCATGACCAAACATACCAGTCCGGCACGCCGTGCTCAAGCATGTCCTTCTTAAAGTCCTCCCACTCCTTACATTTTCCTTTGGCAACGGATCCCTTACGCACACGCTCCATTATGGTAAAGGACTCTTCACTGTCAAGTCCCTTATTGATGAGATAAGTCATAATATCGTCACGGGTACAGATTGCGGTAGAAATCGTCGCTTTCCCCTCCTGAATCAATGTCTGCGCGTTGTTAAGCCATACGTCGGTTCCGTGGGAAAGCCCGGAAATACGAATCAAATCCGATAGACTCTGGGGCTTCGTGTCTACCACCATCTGAATAACGAAGTCGGTTCCGAATTCCGGTATTCCAAGGCAGCCTACCGGGCAGCCCCCGATATCCTCCGGTTTAACACCCAAAGCCTCCGTTCCGTTAAACAGCGACATAACCCCCGGGTCGTCAAGGGGTATTTCTGTGGCAACGAATTGCTCTCCGGTCATCTCCGTCACGAGATCCTCAAGCATACGAATCATGGTCGGATCATCATGTCCGAGAATATCAAGCTTCAGCAGGTTATGGTCAATAGAATGATAATCAAAATGTGTTGTGATGATATCTGTGGTCATATCGTTTGCCGGATGCTGCACCGGCGTGAACGAATGAATCTTCTCCCCATGAGGAAGTACAATGATGCCTCCCGGATGCTGGCCCGTACTTCTTCGGATGCCGGTACAGCCTTCCACAATCCTTTCTATCTCACATTTTCTCTTCCCTGCCCCACGCTCTTCATAATACTTCTTCACAAAGCCGTAAGCAGTTTTGTCCGCCAGCGTGCCGATTGTACCTGCACGGAAAGTCTGTCCCGTACCGAAAATAACTTCTGTATATTTATGAGCCTGGCTTTGGTAATCTCCCGAGAAATTAAGGTCAATATCCGGTTCTTTGTTCCCTTTAAATCCCAAAAACGTCTCAAACGGAATATCGAATCCGTCCTTTGCAAGAGGCTCGCCGCAGACCGGACACAATTTATCCGGCATATCCCATCCGCACATTCCCGAATATGCCCGGACCTCCTCCGAAGTAAAATCACTGTAATGGCACTTCCTGCAGTAATAATGCGGACTCAGCGGATTTACTTCCGTAATTCCCGCCATCGTCGCAACGAAGGATGACCCGACAGAACCTCGGGAACCCACGAGATAACCGTCTTCATTGGATTTCCACACAAGCTTCTGGGCAATAATATACATAACCGCAAAGCCGTTGGAAATAATGGAGTTCAGCTCTCTTTCAAGCCTCTCCACAACCACCTCCGGCAATTCTTGACCGTACATACTATGCGCTTTTTCATAGCAGATATCACGAAGCTCCTGGTCTGAATTGTCGATAACCGGAGGGCACTTATCCGGGCGCACCGGAGAAATCTTCTCTACCATGTCCGCAATCTTATTTGGGTTTGTAATCACAATCTCCTCCGCTTTTTTGGAGCCCAAATACTCGAATTCCTCAAGCATTTCCGCGGTTGTCCTGAAGTACAGGGGCGCCTGGTCGTCAGCATCGTCAAATCCTTTTCCCGTCATGATAATCCGGCGGTAGACCTCTCCTTCCGGATCTAGAAAGTGTACGTCGCACGTCCCCACTACCGGCTTCTTGAACTGCTCTCCAAGCTTAACAATCCGGCGGTTAAAATTCCGAATATCCTCCTCGGAATTTACATTGGATACCCTGCTGCTCTCTATCATAAATTTGTTGTTTCCAAGAGGCTGAATCTCCAAATAGTCATAGAAATTCACAATCTCTGCAATCTGCTCGTCTGACCTGTCGTCTAAAAGAGCCCGGTAAAGTTCTCCCGCCTCACAGGCGCTTCCGATAATCAGCCCCTCCCGGTATTTATTCAGTTCACTTTTGGGAATCCTCGGCATACGCCCAAAATACTGCAAATGAGACATGGATACCAATGTATAGAGGTTCACTCTTCCCACATCGTTCTTTGCAAGAATAATCACATGATATGCCGGCATTTTCTTAATAGCGTCCGGGTTCGTAGCGCCAAATTCATTGACTCCGTGAAGCGTTGTAATGCCCCTCTCTTTCAGCATTTCAATAAACTTCACAAAAATCTCCGCGGTTGCCGCCGCATCGTCCACCGCTCTGTGGTGGTTCAAAAGGGATATTCCCAAAGTTTTTGCCACCACATTCAGCTTATATCTTGATAAGGTGGGAAGAAGCACTCTTGCAAGGGCAACCGTGTCCACAGCAACAAGCTTCCGCTCCATATGAAGCCTTTTCAGATTGGCCTCAATGAACCCCACGTCAAACCCTGCATTGTGGGCTGTCAGTACAGCGTCGCCCACAAATTCCATAAATTCCGGCAATACCGTCTGAATTGTAGGCGCGTCAAGAACCATCGCGTCCGTAATGCTTGTAAGCTTTGTTATCTCAAACGGGATCGGCACCTCTGGATTAACAAACGTGCTGTACCGTCCGGTAATTTTACCGTTTTCCACCTTTACCGCGCCGATTTCAATGATTTTATCTTTTACCGCGCTGAATCCCGTTGTCTCTATATCAAATACAACATATGTATCGTCCAGCGTTTCCTCTCCCGCTCCCACGGCGATATCCGTCAAGTCATCTACAAGATATCCTTCCACGCCGTAAATCACCTTGAAAGGGTCGTCCTTGTCCAACGTTTCTATGAAATGATTGGCGTCCGGAAATGCCTGCACAACGCCATGGTCCGTAATAGCCACTGCCTTATGACCCCATGCGTGCGCCCGCTTCACGATATCTTTAACCTCCGAAACTCCGTCCATGTCGCTCATCTTTGTATGGCAGTGGAGCTCCACCCGCTTTACGGGACTTGTATCCATTCTCGTTGTTGTAAAATCCGGAATTTTCTTAATTCCGGTTACCGAGCCGATTGTAAGCTCTCCGTCAAACTTGTCAATAGTCGTGACACCCTTCACCTTGAGAAACGCGCCCTGTTTCACTTCCCCGAGAAGTTCTGGAAGCTGTTCGTTCCGTGCAAACATCTTAACCATAATCGTATCGGTAAAATCCGTCACCGCAAACATAATAATTGTTCTCTCGTTGCGGATTTCTCTCGTATCGAAACTGATGACCTTGCCTCGGACAGTGATTTCTCCCATTTCTCCTACAACCTGTGAAAGCTCTATCGCCTCGTCTTCAAAGCTACGTCCATATACCACGTTCGGATCGTCTGATTTCCTTGCCTGCTGATATTCTCTCTTTGGAAAGTCACGTTTCGGGAAATCCTTTTTCTCTTGCCTTGCCGGCGCCTGCAAAGTGTCCTTCTTCGCTTCCTTCTGCTCCCTTTTCTCTTCCCTTGCCTCTTCCAACTGCTGGGCATGTTCTCTGCGGCGCTTAATATTCCCGTCTACAATAGCGTTGATTTCCTGCTGGAGCTGCAGTTCATTATATTTGCGGTATTTGCTTTCCTTCGGTTTTTCATATACAACCCGGACTTCCACCGGCACATTGCAGCGGCTGTTAAACACCTCCTCTACAAGCTGCACAATCGCCTCCTGCTTCCCTTTTGCCACAATCGTGTCCGCCATTGTCAGACACAGGATATTCCCTTCCTCAAAACGGTACTTTGTATTCAGAAACATATTATATTCTACCATGCTCCGCTCATGAAGCTCGTCCAAAATGCTTTCCCTATACTCGTTCATAAGGTTCTCAGGCGTATATTGTTCCGAAAGACGGAAGCTCTCTTTAATCTGTATGAAAATGCCTGTTCTTCCAAACAGCTGTTCCTTAATCATCCGCTCCATTTCAAAAATACGGGATTTCTGAATTAAATGTGCGCTCAGCAGATATATTTTCAGGCTGTCTTTCAAGGAAGTGGTCGAAACTTTCCACACCTCCGCTTCCTCAAATAAATTTTTCATCTCCTTCTGCACTTTTAATGTCGGAAATACATCAAAAAACCGTTTTGCCATTCTATTTTCCCCAATTCATCAGCTCTTCTCTTAATGTATCGAGAAGCTCCCCTTCCTTTACTTTCTTAATAATCTCGCCTTTTTTAATCAAAAGTCCTTCACCAATGCCTCCCGCGATCCCGATATCCGCTTCCTTAGCCTCTCCCGGTCCGTTTACCACGCAGCCCATAACCGCGACCTTGATATCAAGCGGAATATCCTGCACCATCTCCTCCACTTTCTCTGCAAGTCCGATTAAATCAATCTTCGTACGCCCGCATGTAGGACAGGATACGACTTCAATGCCCCCTTTACGAAGCCCCAGTGTCCTCAGAATTAATTTTGCAGATTTGATCTCTTCAACCGGGTCTCCCGTAAGCGATACCCGGATAGTATCTCCTATTCCATCATACAGCATGATTCCAAGCCCGACGGCAGACTTGATGTTTCCCGAAAGCAGTGTTCCCGACTCCGTAATACCAACATGCAGCGGATAGCTGCATTTTTCGGAAATCATTTGGTGCGCTTTCACGCACATGAGCACGTCGGAGGACTTAATGCTGACTACAAGGTTGTCATAGCCGAGTTCTTCGATTATACGTACTTTATCAAGTGCGCTCTCCACGATTCCCTCTGCCGTTACGCCGCCGTATTTCTCTACGAGATTTTTCTCAAGGGAACCGCTGTTTACACCTACCCGTATCGGGATATTATGTTCCTTTGCCTTGTCTACTACTGCTTTTACTCTCGAGATATCACCGATGTTCCCCGGATTGATGCGAATCTTGTCAGCCCCGTTCTCAATTGCCGCAATGGCAAGCCTGTAGTCAAAGTGGATGTCCGCCACAAGCGGAATATGTATCCGCTTCTTAATCTCTCTCAGACTTTGCGCCGCCTCCATAGTGGGAACCGCACAGCGGACTATCTCGCAGCCGGCTTTCTCAAGCTTCAAAATCTGCGCGATTGTCGCTTCTGCATCCTCCGTTCTGGTATTGGTCATAGACTGGATTGCAATGGGATTGCCTCCGCCGACTGCCCTGTCACCAATATAAATTACCTTTGTCTTATCTCTTTTCATATCTGATCCTCCTGTCTGTTCCTCCATAATTAAATTTGGGACGATGTTTCCTAAAAAACTACGCCCCAAGTTGAAGATTTTCCCATTTTTATTTTTTTACCAATGTGACCTGCTCGCCGTACTCCCTCTCCGAAAGCGTCAGTCTGCCTCCGTCGAGACTATAATCAAACGTATTCTCCAATACACTGATCTCCGCTTTCAACGCTTCTTCCGTGAGAATTCCGCCCGACGCCTTGACTGCCTTTGCCATCTCCTCGCTCTCGAGCTTAAACGAAATCATCTTATCTTCCTTGTTAAGAGTATATTTTAAACGGAGCTTCACATTAGAAGTCTCTGATATCTCGGACCAGCTTGCCACCGCCGTATTTCCCCGTCGAATCGCAAGCTCTAAATTGCTGTCCTCGTGCATCCACGTACCTTCTAACGGGTTCCCTGCAAACAAGTCAAATAAGAAATATACTGCCACAACTATAATAACAATCGTCGCTGTAATTGTAGCTATCTTCCATATTTTGCTTCTCTGCTCTTCATCATTTTTCGCTATTATCATCCATCCATACCCCTTTGATCATCGTATCACTTATAAATTATAAGGACTTTAAAGGCATGTGTCAACGCATTAAATATTAACATTCTTTTACAAATATCTGTGTCTGTTTCCGTTTATTCTCCTCCAAGCTTGCTCGCGGTAAACCAGCCTGCAGCAAAGGTAACAACGCTTATAATAATCATTACGACAGAGATTCCGCTCCAATCGGTCTTCATAAGAATCGCAATCGGCGAAGCAAGTATCAGACCAATAATTCCGTAATAAGCATGTATTTCTGCTTTCGAAAAAATGAACTCGACGATCTTGGCAATTACAAAAATACCAATCACTACACCTATGCCGAACGGGGCAAGAACTCCCGCCGTCCTCAGAATCTCCGCTATATCGAATTTGAGCAGGGCGTCAATGCAGTCATTGATCGTCTCAATAATTACGTCATAATATCCCAACAACATCAGCATCATGGAACCGCTCACACCCGGTACAACCATCGTTGCCGCCGCAATAACGCCCACGCCGAACAGTTTAACCACATTGATAATGCCAAAACTTACATCCGCCGCATTACCGCTCGTCTCTCCCATGACCGCCATCAAAATAACAATTCCAAAGAACACAAGAAACGGAATAATTTTCCCCACCGTCACAGTATACCCCTTTACTTTCTTAAAAATAAACGGCAGACTTCCTGCAATCAAGCCGCAGAAAGCAAAGTTTGTCGGAACCGGATACGTTTCAAGCAGAAATTCAAACAGCCTCGACAGCGCCACAATTGCAATTCCCGCCCCCACGAATATGGGTATCAAAAGCTTAAGACTTTCCTTAAATTCACTTTTCAAATGGGTAATGGCATGAATCAGCTTATCATAAAGTCCCATAGCGACCATCATCGTCCCGCCGCTGACTCCCGGAATAATATTGGCAATTCCAACAACCATACCTTGTAATATCTGTTTAATCATTCTTTTACCTCTTTAACTAAATATATTTTTAATAGCTGAAAATAACATTTCCATCTCTTCTCTTGTGCCGACTGTAATCCTCAGATACTGTTCAATGCGCCTGCTTCCCCAAAACCTGACATAGATACCTTCATTTTTCAATGCCCGGAACAGCTCTCCCGCGTCATACTTGGGGTGGGCTGCAAATATAAAGTTTGCACTGGAATCAGTGAATGTAAAGCCAAGCTTTTTAAGCTCCTCTTTCGCCCATTCCCTTGTTGCAACAATTTTCCTTATGGTTTCTTCAAAATAGGCTTTGTCTTTTACTGCCTCCGCGCCGCACAGAAGGGCAGTCTGATTCATCGTATAAGAATTGAACGAGTATTTTACATCATTCAGATAACGAATCAGTTTTGGATTAC
>CANAZK010000062.1 GCA_947366105.1 uncultured Lachnospiraceae bacterium
TGAACCCCTACTAACAGAGTCAGAGTCTGCTGTGCTACCATTACACCATTCCGCATCATTGCTGCATGCTCATCAGTTACGCAACAATGATATTATATCAGAATCTACAAAAAAATCAACTACTTTTTTCAATTTTTTACATTCTGCCTCAATCTTTTTTATACTCTCTTTTTATAAGCCGCAAATAGTCCTATCGTAACCATCAGACACATTATCTCCGAAAGTGTCGGCGCCCACCAAATTCCGGCGCCTCCAACCGCCGCCGTCAATATAAATAAGCCCAGTAAAAGCGTTACAAACCCGCGTCCAAGCGATATCATAATCGCCGATACCGGTTCCTCCACCGCGGTAAAATATCCTCCCACAACTACGTTAAATCCGGCAATCAGGAACGAAATGCTGAAAATCCGAAATACATTTACCGAATAAACACGAAGTTCCGTAAGCTCAGGCGATACAAATAACGCCACAATCCATTCCGCCCCCAATATACATGCTGCAAAAGACACAGCTGAAATAACTATCGAAGCCATGATGGCGTACCGAAGAAGCTTTCTGCATTTCTCCATATTTTTCTGCCCGAAATAGTAACTTATCAAAGGCTGTGAACCTTGCGCCACACCAGCCATCGACATCACTACAATTGAGTTCACGTAAGAAATAATTGTGTAGCTGACAAGGGCATCCTCGCCAATGTATTTCAAAATAGCCTGATTAAAAAAGAAAATAATAATACCCGCAGAAAATTCCGTTACTCCCGAAGGCAGACCGTTTTTGAACTTACGCCATATAAGCGGAATATCAAGCCTGAATTTAGCAAATCGAAGCTGCCCCGTCTTTCCCAAAAAATGCTTCAGATAAAATACAATAACAAACGCTTGTGAAAGTCCGGTGGCAAACGCCGCCCCAAACACTCCCCAATGGAGCCGCATTACAAAAATATAGTCAAGAATACAGTTTGCGACTGCCCCCGCCGTAACAATAATCGTCGCAAGCTTCGGATAGCCGTCAGTCTTAATTAATATTTCAAAAGAATAGGACAGGATAAAGCACACCGCAAACGGCGCAATTGTACCAATATATTCTTTTACATATGGAAGAGCGGAATCCGTCGCCCCTAGAAATCTTGCAAACGGTTCCAGAAACATTAAAACAACTGCCGTAACCACTGCAGAAAGCACAATGAGAACCACAATATTTTGGGTAAACACCTCATTTGCTTTCTTTTCCTTCTTCTCTCCGAGAAGAATCGCAACTACCGTAGACGTTCCCACTGCAAACAAAATTGATACGGAAAAAAGCGCCGCTACAAAAGGAAAGGAAATGTTTACCGCCGTAAGCGCCGTTTCCGATACCCCTTTCGCCACAAAAATACCATCAATCATCGTATAAAGCGTGAATACCCACTGTGCAACGATTGACGGAATAATAAATTTCAAAAAATCACTTCTCAATGATTTACCTTCTAACCTCATAATAACCTCCTGATTTTTCTTGCAGATTCATCATAAACCTTAGTATAATACTAAGGTCAATAACTTTTTGCAAAAAATATAAAACAAGGTGGGACTTATGAAGGAATTTTTTAAAATCGGTGAAATTTCAAAACTTTATCATATCGGCGCCGACTCTCTCCGTTATTACGAAGAACTGGGGCTTTTGACTCCCAAACGCGGTGAAAATCAGTACCGGCAATACAGCCTGCATGATTTATGGCGGCTAAATGTCATACGGGATTTACGAAGTTTGGACTTTTCTATGGAACAGATTAAAGATTACATGGATAACCGAAGTATCCTCACAACGAAACAGCTTCTTTCGGAAGAACTGCATATCATCGAACAGAAAATAAAAAATCTTACTGAGCTTCGTGAAAATGTAATTGAAAGGCTTGCCATTATCAAAGAGGCAGAAACGCGTCCAATCGGCATCATTGAAAAAACATTTTTTTCTGCGCGCCGCTGCCATATGATTCACTCCGGTTATGAGACAGACGAGCAGATGGACATGCTTATCAAACGTCTCTTAAATAAAGATGAACAGAATCTTTATATTATCGGGAATAACCGTATCGGTTCTATCATCCCTCTTAAAAGCCTTGAGCAGAAGCTTTACCGGGATTACGAAAGCGTATTTATTATTGATAAAGCTGGAAAAGAGGAAATTCCTCCCGGACAATACCTTACCCTCTGCTACCGCGGCGACTGTAATCAGAATGCCCTCTTTCTTCCAAAACTCTTAGAGTACGCAAAAGAACAGAACCTCACGCCCGTGGGTCCTGTTCTTGAAATCTTATGGATTGATATTCATCAGGCAGAAGACACCCGTGAACATATCACCGAATTACAACTTCGATGCGAGTAAGGCTGCACTTTAGGTGCAGCCAATATCAAATAGAATTATAATGCTTTGATTCTCTCGATTGCCGCCAATGTATTTTCGTATGTTCCAAATGCAGTCAGTCGGAAGTAGCCTTCCCCGCTTGGTCCGAATCCTGAACCCGGCGTCCCTACCACATTTGCCTTCTCAAGCAGGAAGTCAAAGAACTCCCATGAAGTCATCTTATCCGGCGTTTTGAGCCAAATATACGGCGCGTTCACACCGCCGGATACCGTATAACCTGCATCCTTTAATCCTTGATAAATCGTCTTTGCATTATTCATGTAATAAGCAACCTGGGCTTTTAACTGTTCTTTTCCGGCCTCTGAATAAACGGCCTCACCTGCTCTCTGCACAATATAAGGCGCACCGTTATATTTTGTTCCATGACGTCTCGCCCATAATGAATGAAGCATCACATCACCGCATTTTAAATCTTTCGGAATCACAGTTGCTCCAAGACGCACGCCTGTGAAGCCTGCGTTTTTTGAAAAGCTTCTAAGCTCAATTGCACATGTTCTCGCACCCTCACACTCATAGATAGAGTGAGGCACATCCGTTTCAGAAATATAAGCCTCATAAGCCGCGTCATATATGATAACCGCGCCTACTTTATTGGCATAATCCACCCACTCCTGAAGCTGCGTCTTTGTAATCGTAGAACCGGTCGGGTTATTCGGAAAACATAAGTAAATCAAATCCGGCTCTTCCTTCGGCAGCTCCGGCGCAAAATTTGTATCTGCTGTACACGGCATGTAGATTACGTTGCTCCACGTTTCCGTTTTCTCATCATAAGAGCCTGTGCGTCCCGCCATGACATTGGTGTCAACATAAACAGGATATACCGGATCGCAGACTGCAATCTTATTATCTGTACTGAAAATTTCCTGAATGTTTCCTGAATCACATTTCGCGCCGTCAGAAATAAAAATCTCATCTGCGGAAATCTCACACCCTCTTGCCTGATAATCATTTTTTGCCATAGCGCTCCTTAAAAATTCATATCCCAAATCAGGCGCATAACCGTGAAATGTATCTGCATTTCCCATCTCATCGACTGCATGATGCATTGCCTCAATGATCGCCGGCGCAATAGGCTGCGTCACATCGCCGATTCCCAAACGAATAATAGATTTATCCGGATTAGCTGAAGAATATGCGGCAACCTTTTTCCCGATTGTAGAAAATAAATAGCTTCCCGGTAATTTCAAATAGTTATCATTAATCTTAAACATCTTTCATTTCTCCTTCTATAATTTCATCTCGCCCTCAAACACAGTCTCCGCTGCTCCTGTCATATAGACATTCCCGTCAGCTTCGCTCCATTTGACAAGCAAGTCTCCTCCTAATAATTTAATCCGAACTTCCCGTTCTGTCAAGTTTCTTACTATGGAAGAGACTGCAGATGCACAAGCTCCTGTACCACAGGCGAATGTCTCCCCTGAGCCGCGTTCCCACACCCTCATCTCAATGGTATTCCTGTCAGCCACATATATGAATTCTGTATTGACCCGGTTCCTTTTTCCACGGTGTACTTCAAATGCCGGACCGATTTCCGTTATATCAAAACCGGTCAACACGCCCGCAAAGTCTGTACCGTCCTCTCTCTTGGCCGTCTTCACATATACCACCGCATGGGGATTGCCCATTGAAATGTAGTCCACGTCATATACCATACTGCTGTTGCAGTCCGGCAGCATTACCTGCGCATGGACGGCCTCTATCTTCGGAACTCCCATATTCACCTGCACCAGTACCTTTGGGGTTCTCAGTGCTTGGATCCCTTCAGGCAATATTATTGTTTCTTTTATACCTGATAAAGTTTCTATCAATATGTCTTTTCGGTCAATCATTCTATTATCATACACGTATTTTGCTGCACAGCGGATACCGTTTCCGCACATCAGCCCCTGTGAGCCGTCTGCATTATACATTTCCATCCTGAAATCCGCCTTATCGGATTCCCTGATCAGAATCAATCCGTCAGCACCGATTCCAAAATGTCTGTCGCTTAGTTTTATTGCAAGCTCCGCCGGATTCAGAACTTTTTCTTTTATTGCATTTACATAAATATAATCATTTCCAAGACCATGCATTTTTGTAAACTTCATCCCGCATAACTCCTATATTTAAAACAGGCGCCTTCACCCCTTGTGAAAACGCCTTATTTCTATTTAATATAGTCTATTCATATGTCTGCAGGATGTGATTTACTATCCTTTAGAAATCTCGTCAATTCTTCTCATTTCTTCTTGAGTAAATACTGTCCTCTCCACAATTTTTACATTCTCTGTAATCTGCTCCGGCTTCGACGCCCCTATCAGCACGCTTGTCACATCGCCGTCTCTTAGAATCCATGACAATGCCATTTGGGCAAGACTCTGTCCTCTTTCTGCCGCAATCTCGTTTAAAGCTTTAATCTGCGCCAGTCTTTCTTTCGTAACCGCACTTTCCTTTAAGAATCTTCCGTCACGTTTGATTCGGGAGTCCTCCGGGATTCCGTTCAGATATTTATCCGTCAAAAGCCCCTGTGCAAGAGGGCTGAATGCAATAAGTCCACAGCCTTCCCTTGATGCAGACTCTTTCAGACCGTCCTCTTCAATCCAACGGTCAAAGATTGAATATCTCACCTGATTGATAATGAACGGGCATCTTAAGTCTTTTAATATCTCCATCGCTTTCATAGTAGTCTTGGCATCATAGTTCGAGATGCCGGCATACAATGCCTTCCCTTGTTTCACCGCCGTGTCAAGCGCCATCATGCTTTCTTCAAGAGGAGTTGCAGGATCCATGCGATGATGATAGAAAATGTCCACATACTCAAGTCCCATTCGTTTCAAACTTTGATCGAGGCTTGCAAGAAGATACTTTCTGCTTCCCCAGTTACCGTAAGGTCCATCCCACATCTCATAACCGGCTTTTGTACTGACTACAATTTCATCCCTGTACGGCTTCATATCACCGTTGATGATTTTCCCAAAATTCTCTTCCGCACTTCCCTGAACAGGTCCGTAATTATTTGCCAAGTCAAAATGAGTAATCCCCGCGTCAAATGCAGTATGGCACATGGCAAGCATATTTTCAAAATTATTATTGGTTCCAAAATTGTGCCAAAGTCCGAGGGAAACTCCCGGCAGCTTAAGGCCGCTGTTTCCGCACCGGAAATATTTCATATTCTCATATCTGCTTTCGTCTGCGATATAGGTCATAATTACATTCCTTTCGATTTTGCCGCGCATGCTTTCATTGCTTCAAACACTGCGCTCCTGAATCCTTTTTCCTCTAATACACGAACCGCCTCAATCGTTGTTCCCCCCGGAGAACATACCATGTCCTTCAGCTCGCCCGGATGCTTTCCTGTCTCAAGCACCATCCGCGCGCTTCCGAGAACTGCCTGTGCCGCAAACTTGTATGCCTGCGGTCTTGGCATTCCGTCCGCAACCGCAGCGTCCGCCATAGCTTCAATAAACATAAATACGTATGCCGGAGAACTGCCGCTTACAGAAACAACAACGTCCATTAATTTCTCCGATAATACTTCAGCTTTCCCAAATCCGTTCAAAATATTACATACACGCTCTAATTCTTCCTTCGTAACCAACTCATTACAGCATACTCCGGTTATTCCTTCGCCTACAAGCGCCGGTGTATTCGGCATTGTGCGGACAATTTTCACCGGATGTCCAAATGTCTCGGCTAAATATTCCAAGGTTTTTCCCGGTGCGATCGTAACAATAATCTGATTGTCAGTAATCAACCCGCTGATTTCATTAATTACATCCGTGTAAAACTGCGGCTTAACAGCTAATACGATTACTTCTGAATTCTTTGCCACCTCTTTGTTGTCAGTTGTAATATGAATTCCTAAGCTTTCTTTTGCCGCCTCAAGTCCCGGAACATATAAATCTGAAGCAATTACCTCCTCCGGTTTGAAAATCCCGTTTTTTAAAACTCCTCCCATCATAGCTTTCGCCATGTTTCCTGCACCGATAAATCCTAATTTCATCATTTTCCTATCTCCTTTTCACATATTCGCATTTCGTATTGTATACATCTTTATCACTTGTATACAATATAGCATCTTTCTTATTGTCTGTCAATGATTTCTCTTGCCTTTTTCTTCTTTTTTGTATACAATACAAAATAACGTATACATTATCTATATAACTATGAAAGAAAGAGGTGCCTTATGGCGGAAAAAGCAATATCTTTAGCCGACCGTGCTTATGAGATAATCAAAACAAATATATTAAATCTGACTTATCCCCCGGGAATGCCGCTTACGGAAACCATGTTATCAGAAGAGCTTAACATGAGCCGGAATCCTGTTCGCGCCGCTGTCCGCACTTTGAAGTCAGAAGGACTTATTGTTTCGGACTATCACAAATCCATGACGGTAAAGGAAATAACCGACAAGGACGTCCGGGACATCTACCAGCTTCGTGAATTGATGGAAGGCTCCGCCTTTCAGAAGATTTTCGCAGACGGCAGAGCATCGGAATATTCTTATAGGATTGAAGAAAAGATTGTCCGTATGTGCGCCATGGAACACGACCCCTTTGAGTGGGAGCTTGCTGATGCCAATATGCACATGGAAATCATAAGCATATTTGAAAATGAACGGATCAATCGTATTTATGAGAGCAACTTATCCGAGCTTATCCGCATGGGACTCTGCTCAGTAAGAAATGGAATGGAGATTCATAAAACAAACGAAAATCTGAAAAAAATGGTGAATTATATGCGCGAAAATGATTACGAAAACGCCTTTTATATTTTGCAAAAAGATCATTTTTATATCGGAAAAGACAGCGCGTTGGAGGGAACTAATGAAAACAAATTATAAACACACAGTGTATGCCTGCTTTTTGGGGTATATTGTTCAAGCAGTCATTAATAACTTTGCCCCGCTTTTATTCTTAACATTTCAGACAAGCTACAACATCTCGCTTACAAAAATTACCATGCTTGTCACATTTAACTTTATATTGCAGCTCTGCATCGATTTGCTGAGCGCGGGCTTTATTGACAAGCTGGGCTACAGACTTTCCATGATTATGGCCCATGTACTTGCCGCGGTCGGACTGTTCTCATTAACTGTATTTCCGGAAGTATTCCCCGATCCTTTCGCAGGACTCCTTGTGTCCGTTATGATATACGCTCTTGGCGGAGGACTTTTAGAAGTACTTGTAAGCCCTGTCGTGGAAGCCTGCCCGACAGATAATAAAGAAAGCACGATGGGGCTTCTCCACTCCTTCTACTGCTGGGGACACGTCGGGGTTGTACTTTTGTCCACTATATTTTTTACAGCATTTGGAATTCAGAACTGGAAAGTCCTTGCCGTTTGCTGGGCAGCTCTCCCTCTCATAAACGCCGTTATTTTTAAATTTGTTCCAATTGCAAGCCTGATTGAAGAGGGTGAGAAAGGCTTTTCCTTCAAAGAGCTTATACATAAAAAATTATTTTGGACACTATTACTTCTTATGATGTGTGCGGGCGCCTGCGAGCATGTTGTCGCCCAATGGGCGTCTGCTTTCGCCGAACAAGGACTGGGCGTATCCAAGACCATCGGCGACCTTGCCGGACCAATGCTATTTGCAGTTGCTATGGGAAGCTCTCGCGTATTTTACAGTAAGTACGGTGATAAATATGATTTAAACAAATATATGCTGGCTTCGGCAGGTTTGTGTATTATATCTTATCTGCTGATCTCCCTTTCTCCGTTTGCTGTTCTCGGATTCTTAGGATGCGGGCTTTGCGGAATTTCGGTCGGTGTGCTATGGCCGGGAACCTTCAGCCTTGCAGCCAAAACACTCCGAAAGGGCGGAACGCTGATGTTTGCCCTCCTTGCACTTGCCGGAGATTTGGGATGTTCCGCCGGTCCCACACTTGTAGGAACTGTATCAAGCGCATTCGGAAATGATTTGAAAATCGGAATCGGTTCCGCACTCATATTCCCGCTTTTACTGATTGCGGGATTGATACTGAACGCTCATACACGCGTTGAATTATAAGAATGGACAAAATTAAAAAATACTAAGTCACAGATTTTAATCTGCGGCTTAGTATTTTTTCCTTATTATTTATAGACTTAATTAAACGACTGCTCCGTTCGTTCAATAATCTCATCCTGAAGAGCTTTGCTTAAGTTTCTGAAATGATCGCTGTATCCTGCAACACGTACGATTAAGTCTTTATACTCGTCAGGATTCTGCTGCGCCTTAATAAGCGTCTCTCTGTCAATAACATTAAATTGAATGTGATGTCCGTCCATGTTAAAATAAGACCTCACCAAGTTCGCCATGTTATCAAGCCCCTCCTCGCCTTTTACAACACTTGGTGTAAACTTCTGATTCAGAAGTGTTCCGCCTGTTCTTAAGTGATCCATCTTAGAACATGATTTGATAACTGCCGTCGGTCCATTCACATCAGCGCCCTTCTCTGGTGAAATACCCTCAGATACCGGTTTTTGTGCGAGACGGCCGTTCGGGCTTGCATTCATTACTTCACCAAAATATACATGACAAGTAGTAGGAAGCATATTAATGCGGTATGTGCCGCCTTTCATGTTTGGTCTTCCCGTTACGGTTTTCTGATAGAAGTTGAATACATCCTTCATGATATCATCAGCGTAATCATCATCATTTCCGTATTTCGGAGTCTTATTGCGCACCAAGTTTGCAATCATCTCATGGCCCTCAAAGTTCGCTTCCATGGCCTCGATTAGATCCTCCATTGTAAATTTCTTCTCGTCAAATACATTGTATTTAATTGCCGCAAGAGAGTCTGTAATAGTTCCGATTCCAACACCCTGTAAATAATTTGTATTATATCTTGCTCCGCCCGCATTGTAGTCTTTTCCCTTGGAAATACAGTCGTTTGTAATGATTGAAAGGAATGGCGCCCGCAAATAGTCCGCATAAATCTTTTCAATAACATTACTTCCTTCCAGCTTAATATTTACAAGATATTCAATCTGTTTCTTATATGCATCATATAATTCTTCGTATGATTTAAAATCTTTCGCATATCCAAGAGGCAGACCAATCTGCTTCTTGCTTACGATATCGTAACCATTGTACAATGTAAGCTCTAAGATTTTCGGTAAGTTGAAATACCCTGTCAGGATATAAGCTTCGTTTCCGAATGCTCCTGTCTCAACACATCCGCTGGTACCCCCGCGTCTTGCGTCTTCAATGGTTTTCCCTGCATTTAATAATTCCTGAATAATTGCTTCCGTATTATAGAATGCAGGCTGTCCCCAGCCTTTTCTTGAAATCTCGCATGCACGTTTCAAGAACTTTGTCGGCGTCTTTCTGCTAATCTGAACATTGGAGCTTGGCTGAAGTAATTTCATCTCATCCATACAATCTAAGATTAAATAGCTTACTTCATTCACTCCGTTCTCACCGTCCGGCGTAATTCCTCCCGTATTCAGATTGGCAAAATCCGTATATGTTCCGCTCTCTTTTAATGTAACTCCAACCTTTGGCGGAGCCGGCTGATTATTGAATTTCACCCATAAGCATTCCAACAGTTCAAGGGCTTTCTCATCATCCAAGATACCTGCTTCCGTGTCTTTCTGATAAAATGGATTTAAATGCTGGTCAAAGCGTCCCGGGCTGTATGCATCCCACGGATTTAACTCTGTGGTAACTCCAAGATGAACAAACCAGTACATTTGGATCGCCTGCCAAAATGTCTTTGGAGCATGAGCCGGAACAACCTCGCAGTTTGCTGCAATCTGTAATAATTCGTTCTTACGTGTCTCATCCGTCTCTTTCTCTGCCAACTCCCTTGCGTATGCCGCATAACGCTCACCAAGAATTATAATAGCATCACAACAGATTTCCATGGCGTTCAGCTGTGATTTCTTATCAAATGCCTCTTTATCATTTAAAAAGTCAAGATTATTTCTTGCTTCGATAATGTCATTCTTATAATCCAAGAAACCTTTTTTATAAATCTTCTCAGAGCCGACCGTATGTCCCGGTCCTCTCTGCTCCATGAACTCCGTGAAAATGCCCGCAGCATAAGCGTCCTTCCACTCTTGGCTCATATTTTCCAAAATTCTGTGACGAATAGAACGCTTCTCCCAAAATGGAATAATCTTCTCCTCCTGAATCTTTAAATCCTCATCCGTAACCCGGAAATAGATTAAGTCTCTTGCATTCATAATCTTCATGTCTTCTACTGTATGACAGCAAAGTTCCGGGAATGAAGGAGCAGCCTGCGGACCGTCGCCCTTTTCTCCTACAATCAACTCACCGTCGTTGATGCAGAGCGTTTTGTTTGCCATAAAATGTTTGAATGCCAAAGCGCGCATCTCCGGTACCGATACGCTTCCCTCATACATCAGATACGCATCCGTCTCAAGATTAGCGCGTTCCATATAAATGTGCGGCTCTGTCTCCATGCTCTGTCTTCTCAGCTTACGAATTCTTTCATTCATACCTCTCTCCATGTTATTAACCTCCTATTTTTGTGTTTGGGAAACCATTTTGCTGAAACTTTGTTTTTAACATTTCCATATACTCATTAGACGGAACATAAAATTTCTCGCCTTTGTATTTTTCATCCAGCCTTTCATACTTACTGCTGGCAATATCATGGTACGGCAGCAGATTCACCTGCGCAGCAGAAATATTCTCTTTCTTTAAATAAGAAAGAATTGCCTCCGTCTCTTCCTCATTATCATTCACCCCGCCGATTACCGGAATTCGGATATAAATCCTTGCGCCATGATCGCTCAAGAATTTCAGATTGTCAAGAATCAGCCTGTTGCTCTGTCCCATGTATTTTTTATGCTTTTCATCATCCATGAGTTTGATATCATATAAAAATGTATCGACATACGGAAGTACTTTCTCGAAGTTCTCCTGCGGAGCATATCCGCATGTATCTACCGCCACATTAAAGCCCTTGCGCTGCAGCTTCTTAAGCAGCTCCACCATATACTCCATATCCTGTGCCATTGCCTCGCCGCCGGACAGCGTTACGCCTCCAAAAGACTCTTCATAAAACATATAATCTTTCTCAATCTCTTTAACAAGTTCAGGAATACTATACTCTTTTCCAACTATTTCCCTTGCATTGTTCACGCAGTAATCTACACATTTCCTGCAGGTTTGGCATTTACTTCTGTCTGTACACTGCTTACAGGCTTCAACATGCACCGCCTGATTCGGACATGCATGCTCACATGCCGTACAACCGGTACATTTCTCAGGATTAACCATAATCTCCGGCGTGAATTTCTGACTTTCCGGATTATGACACCACCAACAACTCAAATAACATCCTTTAAAAAAAACCGTTGTACGAATACCGTCGCCATCATGAACAGAAAACCTCTGAATATTTATTACATTCGGTACTCTCATGACTACCTCCATTTTCATTTACATGAAATTATTTCCTATATTTTTTATTATATCATAACATTATTATTTTGTCATGAAAAATTTGTACATTTGAAAAAGAAATCTTTTATCATACATTTCTTATATTTATATTGACACAGAACTTCGATAGTGATATCATTATGATATCATATAAATATCATTTTAAATCTCATGGAGGTACATGATTATGAAAGAAAAAATTTTAAACGGTAAAAAGCACGGGCTGTCGGCGCTGCTCATCATTCTTCTCTTATATGCAGCTGCAATTGCAGGTATCGTTTTCTCCAGCAATATGCTCGGACGCGGCGACCGCTCCCCGCTAATCATCATTTTGTTGGCAGTCAGCATCACATGGAGCACCGTCGGATTGCTTTTCTTCTGCGGTCTAAAAATCCTGAAACCACAGGAAGCGCTTGTTCTCACACTTTTCGGCAAATACATCGGAACATTGAAAGAAGAAGGCTTCTACTATGTGAATCCGTTCTGTTCCAGTGTAAATCCGGCTGCCAAGACAGTATTAAGTCAAAGCGGCGACGTAAAAACAAACACGGTTGCCGAATACAGAGGCAACAGAATTTCATTAAAAGTTATGACCCTCAACAACAGCCGGCAGAAAATCAATGACTGTCTCGGTAACCCGATAGAAATCGGAATCGCTGTTATGTGGCGGGTTACGGACACAGCCAAGGCAGTATTCAACGTGGATAACTATAAAGAATATCTGTCTCTTCAGTGCGACAGCGCCCTCAGAAATATTGTACGTTTATACCCATATGATGTGGCGCCTAACGTTGATACAACAGGTGATGGTATTGCAGACGACGGAAGCCTCAGAGGCTCCAGTGAAACAGTTGCAGCAAGAATCAAAGACGAAATACAATGCAAAGCAGCCGACGCCGGTATTGAAATTCTTGAAGCCCGCATCACATATCTTGCGTATGCACCGGAAATAGCAGCGGTTATGCTGCAGAGACAGCAGGCGTCCGCTATCATCGGCGCACGAAAAGCGATTGTAGACGGTGCAGTCGGAATGGTAGAGATGGCGCTTGAACAGTTAAGCGAAAGACAGGTTGTAGACCTCGATGAAGAACGCAAAGCTGCAATGGTATCTAATCTGCTCGTCGTGCTATGCGGCAGCCACGACACCCAGCCTATTGTTAATACAGGAAGTCTATACTAATGGCTGACGAAAAGAAAAAACAGGTACCTCTGCGACTCTCACCGAAACTTTACAATGCCATAGCCGCATGGGCAGAGGATGATTTCCGTTCTATTAACGGGCAGATTGAATATCTTCTGACAGAATGTGTACGCCAGCGCAAAAAGAATGGAAAATATGTTTCAGATGAGATTGACGTACCGCCTGAACTTGATATTTATTAACGAGGTAATTTATGGACACAAATGCTGTTATAGGACTTAGAATTAAAAATTTAAGAAATGAAAAAAAATATACACTAAAGTATATGAGCGAAAATACAGGGCTTTCCATCGGCTTTCTCTCCCAGCTGGAACGCGGAATGACAAGCGTTGCCGTTGATTCCCTCAGCAAAATTGCAGCCCTTTTGGATGTGGAACTTTCTTCCTTCTTCGATACAGATACGAATATAAATGATTCTCACATCCTGCGCCGCTATGAACATAAGGCGACCGTTGTCAGTCCCGGGATTATTGAATATGCACTCTCAAACCATGTGACTGACTATAAAGTTCTCCCAAGACTTGTCGAACTAATGCCGACAGCTGCAGATGAAAGTGAATTGGAACTTTACACACACGCCGGCGAGGAATTCATCTATATCTTAGAAGGAATACTGACAATACAGATTGAAAATGATGTGTATCAGCTCTATCCCGGCGACTCGGCACATATACGTTCCGCCCTGAAACATAACTGGAAAAACGATACAAACAATGTTGTGCGTTTCTTAACAGTACACACCCCTAATCCTTTCAAACGCGCTTAACATGGCAGTAAAAAATAAGAACGGAGCCGCGGCTCCGTTCTTATTATATTCTTCTCTCTAATTTACAGCGCTTTCCATCATCTGTACTACTGCCACATCTGATGCCTCAACCATAATCTTTTGGTTACCCATGTACATAATAACCATAAATACACACAGAAGACTCATGCCGATGACAAAACTTGCCATCCTATTTTTCTTTTTCTTTGTTACATAAACTTTCCCCATATTAAATACCCCTTTATCTTTTGAATGATTATCGAGTTCTCCCCACATTTACCTCTACCATATATTAACACTAATCTACAAAAATTGCATCATTTTTTTGTTAATAATTTATTAATTTTTTTAACTTGTACTTTTTTTAATATCCTATCTTTGACAGTTGGTAAAAATAAAAATCGCTGTAAGCAGTATGGTTACT
>CANAZK010000063.1 GCA_947366105.1 uncultured Lachnospiraceae bacterium
CTGTATTCATTGAGGTTATGAGTAAAAGTTTGAATTTCTTTGAAGTTTGGATTTTCGCTCGGATGAATAATATCCGCAGCAGAGCAGCAGAAATCGTGAATCACGATTTAATATACATCCAACAGCAATAAGCGAGGGGGGCGTTGCAAAATAGATGAGTGATCATCTATGGAGCAGCGCTCCATTTTTCTGCTCAAAACAGAAAAGCAGATTCCGAAGAACCTGCCATCCGTGGTATAATTAAGATATGCCTAGTAAATTAAAATACCATAAAAATTATACCGAACTTGGCGCAGTTTATCAACTGGTTTTGCCATTAAGTTTGGAAGGAGAATTGAAAAAGCCTGCCGCAGGGACGTCAACTTTATGTGGTTACTGTCTGGACAGAAAGCACCTGACCACAGCACGATTGCAAGATTTCGTACAGGCTTTTTGGCAGAAGCCTGCGAAGGCCTGTTTTATCAGATGGTGCGCCGCCTGAACCAAATGGGCGAGTTATCAAAAGAAACGGTATTTATAGATGGGACGAAATTAGAAGCGTGTGCCAATAAATATACGTTTGTATGGAAGAAATCCGTTGGGAAATGGGAAGAAAAGATGTTCCTGAATATCCAGGAGGCGGTCACTCTGCTGAATCGGGAATACATGCAGTCTTTCTGCATATCGGAAGGAAGCAGGGTTGAGGATCTTCAGAAAATCTGTCGTTTTCTGGAACAGTTGTGTGAGGAACAGCATACCATTTTTGTCCGCGGAAGGGGAAAACGCAGGAGCCGAAACCAGAGATATGTGGAATTGTTCCGCCGTTTTCTGGAGCGTCAGACCGTTTATGACTGGCATACAGCCAGCTTCCGGGGAAGGAATAATTATTGCAAGACAGATCCGGACGCTACGTTTATGCACATGAAAGACGATCACATGAGGAATGCACAACTGAAGCCGGGATATAACGTACAGATCGGTGTAGACAGTGAATATATTGTTTCAGCAGAGATTTTCCAGGACAGGAATGATGTGTGGACATTGGTTCCCTTTTTAAAGACAATGGAGGAGAAGCTTGGGTTTCGCTATCCAAGTGTGACTGCGGATTCGGGTTATGAAAGCGAGGAAGGCTATACCTATCTGCGGGAACAAAAGCAGAAACCATATATAAAGCCACAGACCTACGAAAAATGGAAAAAACGTAGTTTCAAGCAGGATATCAGCAAGCGGGAAAATATGGGATATGATGAGTCAACCGATACGTATATCTGCCATGCAGGAAAAAAACTAAAGCCGCTTTTCGTAAAAAAGCAGAAAAGTAAGAGCGGATATGAATCAGAGGTAACGGTCTATGAATGTGAAGACTGTACAGGCTGTCCGCACAAAGAAAAATGCACGCGCGCCAAAGGGAACAAGCGCCTGTATATTTCCAAAAGTTTTTTAGAGAAACGTCAGGAATCCTATGAAAATGTCCTGAGCGAAAAAGGGGTTCTATATCGGATGAACCGCTCGATACAAGTAGAAGGAGCATTTGGGGTTCTAAAAAATGATTATGGATTCCAAAGATTACTACTCCGTGGAAAAACCAAAGTAAAACTGGAGATTCTTTTACTGTGTATGGGATACAATCTCAATAAGCTGCACGCAAAAATCCAGAATGAACGGACAGGAAACCATTTGTTTCCAATAAAAGAAACCGCATAACGGCTTCCGAAAACAGAAGCCTTATTAAAGTATGCAAAAAATCCAGAAAGGATCAACAAATCAAAAGATTCTTTCTGGATTTTTGCATATATAGAGCGAGGGCATCGCTCAATCAGCTAATTTGATGATTTTGCAACACCCTCCTCACTTATCACTTTTTATTTGCCCAAAAAGTAAGATACATTTGAGCAACCGATTCAAGCAACACAAGCAATATATGTAGAATAATAAAGATACAGATAGCTGTAATAAATTTTAATGTTACCATCGGTAAAATATTCTGCATTAAAGAAATTGCGATAAGTCCTACTAAATATATAATCTCAACAATAACATTGTAGGCTATATTAGAAAGTAAAATCTGAAATAAGGATAATTGCTTTCCATTAACCGGCTTATATTGCTTTTTGTTTGACTCGGTTTCTTTTAAGCATTGAATATTCTTGTTGTCCGCAGATACTAAAATTGTAATAATCGCTACAGAAAAAGAAATTAGAATTGCCACAATATTTATCTGCGTATCTATAAATCCAGAAAAGGTCGACATAACTTTTTCTGAATTACCGATATTGAAAAACATAGCTAAAAATAATGCAGTCAAAGCAATTAGCACTGGAATGAGGAATTTAATAAAGACCTTTTTCCTTGAGATAAAATAATCTTTGATTGGAACAAAAATTATATTTTTCATGCCTTATTCCTCGTTTCTTCTATAAATTCTTGCGCTTTCCCAAAGAAATCCGAGCTATTTACTTCGTTGGTTATTGCTTCAGCTACAACTGATAAATAATGTTTCATTTTCATAAGCTCAGTATCAACTTCAAATTGACCAGATGCATTTGTCCCTTTGATAGTGATTTTCTTGATTTTTCCTGTTGCGTTATTTTGAGAGTTATTAAAATAGGCTTGTATCAGATTATCAGGAAATCTTTTAGCACCTTTGGGGCGTTTAAGACATATTTCAACTTCATCAGCAATATCATTTCTTCCAGCAAACATCATAAAATCATCTTTGATATCTTCTTTGCTTACTACCAGTTTTAACACGGACATAGTTTTCGCCTTTTTAATCGATGAAAGAAAATCCTCTCCTGGCATGATCTCATATGATATTGAGTGATGATATTTATCGTCAGTATCTTCATTGTAGCTAATGAATTGAGTGTTTAAATAGTCAACGATACAGTTTAATGTTATGCCATAATGATTGCTTTCATAAACTGCAAGAAAGCGATACTCGCCGGCGTTATAACGAATACATAAATGTGTCTTTTCTTCATCGCCATCTTGCTGACGCTTGCGGGTACCCAGTTCAGTCATTGTTTCGGTATCTATTTCATTTCGAACATGATTATATTTGGCGGACTTAAAAATAATATTGTAATTTCCATTTTTCAAATCCTCAAATGAATCAAGCCATACAACCTTTTCTGAGCTTGTGATGTCTTTCTTCCTATCGGTCAGATTTTTTGCAGTGATGTATGGTAATAATTTTGAAAATGAATCCACTATTTGTTGCATATCGTAAGTGGAAGAATCGTTACTATCCTTTTGCTTTGAAATTGTAAGATAATAAAAGTAAATCGGAACATTTTTCTTTGGTTCTTGACTACTCATTTTTTATCGTTCCTCCCTTATAATATATCGGATAGCAGTTTCCAACTGTCGCTTTTAATATCATCGGAATAAGTATCTGTACAAATGCAAAGTTCACTGCTTTGCTTATCCTGCCGAACAATACCGCCAAGCAGTTTGTATTTATTGATATAAGTCTTTAATACTCCAAATTTTTTGGCAGTATACTTATCAATATCTTCGCTGTCGCCAGACTTAGTAAATCCACCTTTTGTTTCGATTATCCATACCTTACCATCAGTAGTTCCAATAATATAATCAGGATAAAAAGACTTTTGTTTTCCAAAGTTATCCGTATAAACAATAGAGAAATATTCTATGCCTTTATCTCCGTTTTTGTAAAACCACTGAATTTTTTTGCTGTTTTCACAATAGCGTTCAAAAAGTTTTTCTGGCAAGGAACGATTTTCGGCAGAAGATAGATATCCCTTGTATACATTTTTTAAAAACTCTGCTTGTGACTTTGCAGTTCCGTCATAGGTAAATATCATTTCTAACGGAAAACCAATGGGTTTTTCCGTTGTTTTCGGAATTGCTAAAGTCAGTTGCAGGGATTCGTCCGCCATAGCGTCACGAACATCCTCAACCAATAAATGCTCATTATTGATTATAAAAGAATATAGTTCCCTTGTTTCAATTTTAAGAATTTTTGAGTCACAACGCAATCCATTAAGGAATAGTTTACGCATAATGGTATTTGTACTATTGTAATCCAAGTTTACTTTATAGCCTATCTCTGCAACACAATGATGATATTCCTTGCCATGTTTATGTGTATTCAACGGCTCGTGTATCGAGATATCGTTCAACTCAGCTATATTTTCTTTTGATAAAGTATTTACAGAACCTGACTTCGTATAGTCGATAATATCCTCAGCAAAGGAATAACCGTGTGCTTCCAATAGCGTTTTATTTTTAGCCGTATCGCCTGTAATGTGATATTTCTTTTCAAAATACTTGTATATTACTTTAAGGGATAGTTTTGCATCACGGGGATATGGAACATCGGTTTTATATTCGCTGATAATTGTAAAGGAACGATACTCTGGTTTTAAAAATACCTTGTATGCATCGAGTGCCCCTTTTCCTAAACTCAGTTTTACACTTTCTGTGAACTTCTCATCTAAAGTATACAGATAACAGCTATCAAGCAAATCACTTTCATAATGCTTTGCTTCAGGCATACGGCGGATTCGCCCGATGGTCTGAATTTCAAAAACTTCACTCATATTATCACGAAGCTTTACAAGAATTTGTGCTCGAGGGCAATCCCAGCCAGTAGCCACAGCCTGTTTGATAATGACTGCGATAGGTTCTGCGTTTGGTTGTTCAATAGCTTCAAGGTTCTGTTTCTTGTCTGAAAGCCATACGGCAAGCGAATTGTTTTCGTAAGTAATTCCTTTGCTTTCAAAGTATTCTTCAACTCTGTCAAGCAACGCATCAGACTTATTTGGAATTTGTACAATAATAAGAGGATTGATTTCTGCTTTTTGATTCAGATATTCCGAACGAAGCTCCCGTTGTTTATCAATAGCTTTATCAAGCAAATATGTAATCTGGTCATCGACGCTGATATGCTGTTCAAAATTTTCATTGATAATGAGTAACTTTTTAATTAAGCCCTCTGCAATAACATCTTCTTCAGGAATATCAATTAAAATGGCATCTTTATAATTTTTAGGCGTAGCGGAGCAACGGATTATTTTATCTGAATGAAAAAGCCCGATAATATCATCCGCTTTTATCGTATCATTTTGATGGGATTCATCGACGATGATTTTAAAGTTCAAACCATTATCAAGAGCATTGCGTATATGCTCAATAAAATTAGTGCGTTCGCTGTCTTTAAGAGCATTGTTGCCTTTCTTTGTTAGCTTTTCCCAGTTAATAAAGCAAGCGTCGTTTTCTTCAAAACCAGCAGTCATAATGTCGGACAGCAATTTTGTCTGGCTTCCGTGGATATACCGATCCATTTTTTCTTTGCTTTGTTCCTCAAGGTTGCCCTTGCCGGGAGTAAGCCAAATAAATACCGTCTTATGATTGCTCTTGAAATACTCGTCCATAAAATGAGTGAGTATAATGGTTTTACCGCTTCCCGTACAGCTTTTGAGGATAACATCCCTATTCGGCTGTTCCATTGCAACAGTTAGATCGGCGATAGCTTTTATCTGAAAGTTCGCAAGGGTAATATCCATTTTTTAGCCCTCCAATTCTTTATAATAATAGTCAGGAATAATATTTACTGTAATCTTCCTATCTTTCAAAACTTGCGCTTGCTGTGCATCCATCAGAATATCGTGCCCTAAGTATAGCTTTTTGCAGTTTTCATCAATATGGGATATAAAATCGTCAAGTTCTTCTTCGGTCAGCACAATACCAATTTCAGCATTGCCCGTGAAATTCACTCCGTTTTCAAGTTCAACAAGCTCACGGATATGCAAAAGCAACTCGTCCGCATATTCATAATACATACGCTCGGAGATGGGAACATAGTCAACTTTATAGTATTTCAATGAAGCAGCGTATCCCTCTTTGTCAATCACACGCTTAATGCGTTCATAAGTGACATCTCGGCAAATATTGTTTTCGTTGTTGGTACAAAGGATAAATGTACGATTGCCGCCATCTTCAGCATTTAGTTGAATAACAGCATGTCCAGTTGTACCGCTGCCAGCAAAAAAATCAAGAATAGTTATATTTTTATTCGTTATGCGTTCAAACAGCCAAATGATAAGGTTTACATCTTTAGGATATGAGAACTTTGCCTCTCCAAAAATTTGCCTTATTGTTTTTGTGCCTTGGGTACTCGAAAATTCATCAATAATCCCCATAGGTCTGTTAGTGCGGACGATTATATTGCCGTCATTGTCACATTTTAAATATTGTTTAGTGTATACGGTCCAAATTCCTTTCGAGTCTTTTTTAATCTCAATAAATCCATTATCTTGTCCCCATTTGTATTTATCCTGTGACCACCTCCAACAAGCTTTTTTTCCGCCGTTATTATCTTTAGGCATTACTGTAGAACCATCAGGAGTATCAATTGGATAGTCTAATGATGAGGAATATTGTATTGATCCCATCCCTAATTTCTGTAAATAGTACTTTCCTCGAATGGCTTCATATTCATCAGAGGATTTATATCTATCTTCATTACTAATTTTGACACCTGCTATGTCAATTAATTCAATATTTCTAGCGTACACAACTATGTATTCATGTTTGATTCTGAATAATTTGCTATCAGAACTTCCACCTCCTTCTTTATTTGCCCACACTAAATTTCCGACAAAATTCTGTTCTCCAAATATTTCATTACATAAAATGCGCATATTGGCTTGCTCAATATCGCTAATGCTTATAAAAATAATACCATTATTTGAAAGTAATGACTTTGCAATTAAAAGACGCTTACTAATAAAACTAAGCCATTTACTGTGTCTATAACCATCTTCTTTGACAACATAAGTATCATCATAAATAAAGTCTTTACTGCCAGTATTGTATGGCGGATCTATATAGATAAAATCAATTTTACCCTTATGAGTTTTTTCCAGCAACTTCAGAGAAGCGAGGTTGTCTCCCTCAACGAGAAAATTCATCTGTCCGCCATTATCAATGAAAAGATTTTCATCTTCGGTTAGTACTGGTGTATGGGTGTCCAGCACTTCGTCGATTTCTTCACGGTGTTCCTCAAAAACAAGTCCATATTTTTTTCCATTTACATCTTTCTCGAGGTCGGAAAGATAAGAAAGCATATTACCTGTGTTCTCGTCCTGCGGTGCAGCAGAAATGAAAGTTCGGATTTCTTTGATTTTAGCGAGCAAAACTTCACGCTTTAATTTTGATATATTCGTACTCATTTCTGCCCCTCCATATTTTTCTGCTCCTTTGGCACAATATTAGCCATTGTATTTAACAAAGTATTATATGCCTGCTGTGATGCCGCTTGCTCTTGCCATTGTTTGATCATTCCGTTTGGAACATATGGGTTTTGAATTGTTTCCCAAGTAACCTTATCCTTATAACCAAGAGATTCTGATATTGTTTCCAGCAATTTGTACTGTGCATTTTGGATTTTTTTAAGTTGTGCTGCGTCCGGGTTTTGAACGCAATACTTGTCATATAAATCTTTCCAAGCATCACGAACTGTTTTATCGTCTGCAAACACAATATCAATTATATTAAGACAATGTACGCTTTCCTGTGTCCATCCATATATTCGTGAGGTCATAAGTGTCTTAAAAATCTGCATTTTATCTTTTCTTATTTCTGCTCTGTTTTGTAAATACTGTCCAATCAAGACAGCAACTATGGGAATTACAACTATTGCGATTAAATTCAATATATCTTTACATTCCATTTTTCTTTCTCCCTTATATCCACTCGCCATTATTGGCAGACCATTTTGGGGTAAATTCTTTGCCCCCGACCGCCGCTGTAAACGGTTTTGTCAGGAAGGCTTTTATTGTTTTCAGTACGGTACTGTAGTCATCTGTTTTCGTGTCGATTTTACGGACAAAGGCTTTCCATTTTTTCTGCATTGCTGTATCTTCATCGAAACTCATAACTTGTTCAAACTGTTCTACCGTAAAATTGTGCTCACGGTTCTGAAAGGTTTTTCTGAGTGCTTCGGTCAACACCTTACCGTCAAAATCAAACTTATTAGCAAGATAATAAATATCGTAATAGTCTTTCATGCGGCTGGAAAACTCCATCAGACTTAGGATTGCGTCGATTTTCTCAGCAACAGTTGTTTCAATGGAATAAGTATTAATTGTGGGTGCAATAAAATCATCAAGCTGAGTGGGAATTTTTCTTTTTTCCTGCTTTGGCACAATGACATCACCAACACCGAAATCAATGCCAAACGGTGTGCGTGTGTTTTTTATACGAGCAACTATCGATGCACCTATACCGGCATATTTTTTCGCAACGGCAATAGGTGCAACATCCTTTATCTCAAAGGTAACAAAATCATTGCCGGTATGAACTGCAATAATTTCCTCAAGTATACCTTTTAACTGTTCCGCTGTATTGGGTATTTTCCGAAGCAAAAAATCTACATCAACCGTTACTCGGCTGTCAAAGTGAGTAAGAGAATAGAGGAACAAGCCTCCTTTTAACACGAGGTTCTCAGCATACTTGGACTTTTCCAAACGCCGCAAAAATTCCTCTTGGCAAAAGAGTTGCAAGCAGAGTTGATAACTTCATCCACTTTCTGCAGCTTTGTTTTTGAGCCGTGCTAACACGGAAGCAGCTATATCAGCCATTAAGCAGCACCTCCATTACATTCATAACTTTTGTATAAAGCTTCATTTCCTTTGCGTATCTAGACAAATTTGCAAGGTTCTTTTTTCCATCAACAGCATAGGCATTGACGGCTTTATTGAAAATTTCGTTGTCAAGCTTTGTGCGGTACTTAAAGCAATCGCATATAGTTCGCTCACGGTCATACACAGGCAGTATTACGCCGTTAAAATTGCTTGTGGACTTACCTATATCTAAAAATTTCTTTTGAATATAGTAAGCCTTCATCGGAAATTCTTCAATGTTCTTTACAACACGGGACGCTGTTCTCGGCACAGCAATCGACCATTCACGGGGAGAAAAATCACTATATCCGTACTGAAACAAAGCGGACTCAACACAAATAATTCCCTGCGGAAGAAGTTCCCGTATGAGATGTTCTTCTGTAATGCTTTTGCTTTGGGGCAACTGATAAAATCCTCTGCGAATTCTTTCGATGACTCCTTCTTTACAAAAAGCCGCTACCTCATATTTATTTATCCCGTTAGCGGTAAAATCTGAAGTTTTTGCAATACCGCCGTTATTTTCAATTATCATTTTTAAAATTTCTTTTTTACTCAAGCAGGCACCAACTTTCCGCACGCAAGAAATAAATAATGTACGCAATTATTATACCATGCGGTTTTGAAAATAGCAACAACTATATGTAGACATTATTTCAAACTTGCATGTCAAAAGTAATTAGTATATCAATTGAGTTTCGTTACTTTAAACAAACTAATTAGTATTCCCACCAGCCGAAAAAATATTCACAGAAGTATTGACAAACACTTGTTCCTTGAAGTATAATAAAATACTCTCACAGGAGAGCCATAACTGAATACATATGTTAATCACACTTTTTGAGAGGACGACTTGAAGTCGGACAACGCTGCGATATGCTAAGCGAAAACACCGCCGCTTCTGAATTGCTATGAACTGTCGGCAACAAACAAGCGTAAAGGACAGTTTCGACTTTGAATTGCAAAGCCGGTTACATTTGGATGTGATTACCCTTCTTCTAAACAAGGGAGAAGTCTGACTATTTTCGGTCGGTACATACCATCTGGATGTACCGGCTTTTTTGTTGCCCAAAAGTCGGTTGACAACTGAATGACCGGCTGAATGGGATATGATTTTGCGTATTGAAGTTCATAACAACGATAAGTCAAGCGGTCACTGTTATGTAAAGGTGGATATTTACTTTACGGCGGCGGGGATGATAGACATTCCCACCGAACAGGAAATCCTTGCTATGATGGAGGAAATACGGGAAAACCCGCAGGACTTCCGCTTTGTAGCATAACAAAAGAATACGGTGTAACCCATTTTACTGAGTTACACCGTACCTTACGTAAAAACTTCCTTATCTGGCATAGCTAAATGTCAATTCCCCCTTTGTGCGCCGTCCTATGCAGCGGCGGTTATTCAGTTTTATGTGAGCCGGATTTTCTTAGTCCCAGTGTTCTTCCATGCCGCAATTACAGCAAGTAATTATTTTCCCGGTTTGCAATCTGTAAACCGACTAATTTGTAGGTTGCATATCCTCCCATGACCAGCGGCTCTGATTTGCAGATTTCTTCTGCTTCTTCACGGTCCTCTGTTTTTAGGATATACATACCTGCCATTCCCGGATATCCCTTAAAGACGCCGCAGATTTCCAGCTTTCCTTCATCGTCCAGCTTTCTTATGTTCTCAACGTGTTCCAGAACTACCTGTTTTGTCATTTTATTATAGGTCTTGCTTTTTTCAATCATCATCATGTACATCAATTTTTCCATACGATTTTCTCCTTTACATTCTATGGGGTTCACTGGGATTATTATCTTATATGATACCAAAATTCCAGTATATTTGCTTGAAAAACACCTAAACACTCAATAATTCATGCCCTTAAGATCCGCCTCGCATTTTCTATTCTTTCTGCTGACGGAGGTTCCACCCCCTCAAGAGGATAATCCAGCCCCAGTTCCTTCCACTTATACATTCCAAGAGTATGATAAGGCAGCACCTCTATTCTCTCCACATTGTCAAGCGTATCTAAAAATGCCCTCAGCCTGTACAGATACTCGTCTTGATCACTGCCTCCGGGTACAAGGACATGACGGATCCAGACCGGTTTCTGGATTTCGGATAAATACTGTGCAAGCTCCAGAATATTGGAATTACCTTGTCCTGTCAGTATTTTATGCTGCACATCATCAATCTGCTTAATATCCAGCAGTACAAGATCCGTATCTTCCATCAATTTCTCAAACTTCCCGTAAAAAGGTTCCTGTCTTGTAAACGGACTGCCGCTGGTATCCAGAACCGTATGAATCTCCTGCTCCTTTGCTGCATGAAACAATTCTGACAGAAAGTCGATCTGCAAGAGCGGTTCCCCTCCGCTTACCGTAATCCCTCCCTGGGCGCCCCAATAGGAACGGTATCTTAACGCCTTCGCGATTAACTGATCCACGCTGTATCTTGTCCCCGAACCCATATCCCAGGTATCCGGGTTATGACAGAACCGGCAGCGCATCGCACACCCTGAAGTAAAAATAACGTATCGGATTCCCGGGCCGTCCACAGAGCCGAAACTTTCCAGAGAATGTATATAGCCTTCTGACATAGATCACTCATCCCCTCTCTTGACAGAAAAAGCTCCTGTCTTTCCACTGAATATCGTATTTTCCGTTGACTATTACCACAATATTTAGTATAGTATGTATATACACAGTACATATATCTGCTATATCAACACTATTTGTCCCCTAAATTTCCACGCACAAGGAGAACGCCATGTACAAATCTGATAAAAGCATCTGCTACTGCACCAATATAAGAAGAATTTCCAACGCGATCACAAACTATTATGACAATGCACTGAAAGAAACCGGTCTGTCGGTACCTCAATACGACCTGCTGCTTACTCTGTCCAGACTGGAAAAGGCAAATACTACCCAGTGGGCAAAGCACGTAGGTCTGGAGCGGACTACAATGGTCCGCAATGCCCAGCTGCTGCAATCCCGGGGATTTATCGAGAGAACTGAAGGACCCGGGAAAACTTACACCCTTTCCAAAAAAGGCCTGAAGGCCCTTGAAAAGGCCAGCATGCTGTGGGTACGTACACAGATGAAAATCAAAAGCTTTCTTGGCAAAGAAGACGTGGCTGCCATTATGCGTATCGAAAGCAAGATTCAGAATCTCCCTTCTGATTAAAGCGTACCTCGTGGACTATTTGGCAAGAAGCCCTGCAAGCTTCGCCTCCTTATATTCCTTATAACAGCCGTTGTCTATGGCCGTCCGTATCTCTTCCATCATTGTATTATAAAAATATAGGTTGTGAAGCACACAGAGCCGCATTCCGAGCATCTCCCTGGCCTTCAGGAGATGTCTGATGTAGGCTCTGGAATAAGTCCGGCATACCGGGCACCCGCAGCCCTCCTCGATGGGCCTGTCGTCCAGTTCATACCTGGCGTTAAACAGGTTACGTTTCCCTTCATTGGTATAAACATGTCCGTGCCGTCCATTTCGGCTCGGATACACACAGTCAAAAAAGTCCACGCCGCGATCCACTGCCTCCAGAATATTAGCCGGAGTTCCCACTCCCATGAGATAGGTGGGCTTATGTTCCGGAAGATGCGGCACAACACACTCTAAGATACGATACATTTCTTCGTGAGACTCTCCTACTGCAAGTCCCCCTACTGCATAACCGTCCAGATCAAGCTTTGCGATTTCCTGTGCATGGCGGATGCGTATATCCTCATAAATCCCCCCCTGATTAATCCCAAAAAGCATCTGCTTCTTATTGATCGTATCCGGCAGCCCATTCAGACGCTCCATCTCCGCCTTACACCGAACCAGCCACCTGGTAGTCCGGTCTACAGACTGTTCCATATATGCCCTGTCCGCCACACTGGAAGGGCACTCATCAAATGCCATGGCAATCGTGGAAGCCAGATTAGACTGAATCTGCATACTCTCCTCCGGACCCATAAAGATCTTTTTCCCGTCAATATGAGAATGAAAGTAAACTCCTTCTTCTTTAATTTTCCGAAGCCCTGCCAGAGAAAAAACCTGGAACCCACCGGAGTCCGTAAGGATCGGTTTGTCCCAGACCATAAATTTGTGGAGCCCTCCAAGCTTCTTCACTACCTCATCTCCCGGCCGTACATGGAGATGATATGTGTTGGACAGCTCCACCTGTGTTTTGATCTGCTTAAGGTCTTCTGTAGAGACAGCGCCCTTGATGGCCGCAATCGTCCCCACATTCATAAATACAGGGGTCTCAATGACCCCATGTACTGTATGCAATCTTCCTCTTTTGGCAAGACCATCCTTCTTTAACAATTCATACATAGTCCTGTCACCTTTTCTTTCTTATTGTCTTTTAATAGTGGCACACCACCGGTATCCCGTCAGAGATCAGGTCGTACATCTCCGCTGCTTTACTCGTCGGCATATTCACACATCCATGAGAACCGTGAGACTTATATCTGGTTCCCCCGAATGCCGACTGCCAGGACGCGTCATGGAACCCGATCCCGCCGTTGAACGGCATCCAGTATTTTACCGGGGACTCATAGCTGTAAGTACCGTCCGGCTTTTTCTCACCGCGGAGAACCGCATTTCTGGTCTTATAAGTCAGAGAATACGTACCCTGCGGCGTCGCGTTCCCCTTATTCGGATTACCAGTTACAATATCCGATTCCAGCACCACTTGACCGTCTTTGATAAAATAAGCCTTCTGATTGGTCAGATCTACTTCTGCATAGGTACTCCCCACATCCATAGCTCCGTGGCTTGCAGCCCTGCTTTTATATGCCGGTTCTCTCGTCACGGTCTCTGCATTCTGTATATTTGCAATAAGAGCCTCATACTCTGCCTCTTGATCCATCAGCCAGCCGTATTTTCCACCCTCTACGGTCACCGTGTTCCCGGTCGCTGTCGTAAACTGGCGCGGCTTTCCTTTCGTATCATATTTCTCCGCCAGACTGGCGATATATGCTTTTACTGCCTCCGCATCAAAAGTCACTTCCATATTCTCATTTACTTTTACCCACTGAGCGATCACAGCGGAATTCACGACCTCTGTATTCGGATTAAAATCATACGTTACCTGTGCGCCGAGATAACTGTTCATGCTCTCGACCGCCGCCAGAACCTCCGGTGAATCTGACACAAAACGCGGCAGCAGATAAACTCCGCACTCTGACAGGTTCACCTTATCCTGAAACCCGTTGAGTGCCTCCGCCAATGCCGCCTGAAACTTTTCTGCATCAATCTG
>CANAZK010000064.1 GCA_947366105.1 uncultured Lachnospiraceae bacterium
CCCAAAACAAACTGTAATATGCTCCATACCCAATTCAAATCATATCCCTCCAGTAATCACCGATTTTTTCTTTCACTGCCTTAATATGGATTCTGCTTACCTGCAGTTCCGCTCCGCCTTCCATTAAAAGTACGCCTTTTTTGAGGGAAACAACTTTTCGGATATTAATAATAATACCTTTATTCACATAAATAAATGCCGGAGATTTTATTTCATCAAACACAATCCCTATCGGTTTTCTGACTTTCACCTCACCATATTCCATCACGAAAACCGTATTCTTATCCTGTTTCGTTATATAGATCATGTCCCGGTAATATAATTTCTCAAACCGACTTTGTGTTTCTATAAAATATACCTCATCCTTTTCTTTCGTAATTTTTTTATGTATATCGAAGATGATATCCTCCAGTTCCTTTTCCATGCTATTTTTCGTAACATACCGGAAAGCATTTACTTCATATCCTTTTATCGCGTACTCTGTATGTGATGTAACAAAAATAATATAAGCATGTTTTAACATTCTTCTAATCTCTTTTGCTAAATCAATCCCCGTCATATCCGGCATCTCAATATCTAATAAAAATAACTCAAAATGTTTTCCGTCTTTCATTTCATAAAGAAGATTCAGCGCAGATGTATAGATGTCAATTTCCATATTAATTCTGTACTCATGCATCACTTCAAAAAGAATCCTCTCGATCTGATCAGCAATTTCTTTGTTGTCATCAACAACGGCAACCTTCATTTCCTTTTCCTCCAAACGCAAAACAAGGCGAATGCTCAACACATTCGCCTCTGAATTTCTCTATACCATTTCAAGCGCCTGTTTCAAATCCGCAATAATATCGTCTGCATTTTCGATTCCAACACTGAAGCGGATTAAATCCGGCTGTACGCCCGCCTCGATTAACTCCTGCTCATTCATCTGCCGATGCGTATGGCTTGCAGGATGAAGCACCGACGTACGAGCATCCGCAACATGCGTTACGATTGCCGCAAGCTTCAGATTATCCATAAGGGTTACGGACGCATCTCTTCCGCCCTTAATACCAAAGGTCAGAACGCCGCAGCTTCCATTCGGAAGATATTTCTTGGCAAGCTCGTGGTACTTGTCCCCCTCTAATTCAGGGTAATTTACCCATGCAACCTTTTCATGTCCCTTCAGATACTGCGCAACCTTAAACGCGTTCTCACAGTGTCTCGGCACACGCAGATGCAGTGTTTCAAGTCCTACGTTTAATAAAAATGCATTCTGCGGCGACTGTATAGAACCCAAGTCACGCATTAACTGTGACGTCGCTTTTACAATATAAGCGCTCTTTCCGAATTTCTGCGTATATACAATTCCGTGATAGGTCTCATCCGGCTCTGTTAAACATTTGAACTTGTCATGGTGCGCCTCCCAGTCAAAATTACCGCTGTCTACAATACATCCGCCGACACTCATTGCGTGACCGTCCATGTATTTTGTCGTAGAGTGCGTTACAATGTCCGCTCCCCACTCAAACGGACGGCAGTTGATCGGGGTTGCAAATGTATTATCCACAATAAACGGAACTCCATGCGCATGAGCTGCCCGGGCAAATTTCTCAAGGTCAAGAACGACCAATGCCGGATTAGAAATTGTCTCGCCGAATAATGCTTTCGTGTTCTCTTTGAATGCCGCTCCAATCTCTTCCTCACTTGCATCCGGATCGACAAATGTAGCCTCCACGCCCATTTTCTTAATCGTATGCGCATATAAATTGTACGTACCGCCGTAAAGCGCCGACGCACACACAATATGATCGCCCGCCTCACAAATATTCATAATTGCATAGAAGCTTGCAGCCTGTCCTGATGAAGTAAGCATTGCCGCGCATCCGCCCTCCAGGTCACAGATTTTCGCCGCCACAACATCATTGGTCGGATTCTGAAGTCTTGTATAGAAATAGCCTGAATCCTCCAAATCAAACAATCTTCCCATCTGCTCGCTTGTGTCGTACTTAAAGGTTGTACTTTGGTAAATCGGAACAACTCTCGGTTCACCTTGTTTCGGCTGCCAGCCTGACTGAATACATTTTGTCTCAATCTGATAATTATTGCTCATGTTGTCTCCTCCTATGAATGTAAATATTTTGTCTGCAGGTTACGCACCATGCTGCTGTAAATCTTTTGGCACTCCATATTCTGTTCTTCCTTGGCAAGCCGGATGCACGGCACAAGATAGTCCTGATAGATCCCCCGGTAAACTTCCTTCGCATTGTCCATCTTATTAATCCGCTTTACAATGGTAGGCGCAACGTTATAATACTCTTCTACAATCGCTCTTCCTTCACCGGTTTCCAAAAGATAATCGTCCCTGTATCTTCTAAGCGTTTCCAGCTCACAGCAGTCATCCTCTTTCCCAAGACTCTCGCATACAGCCGTTGTAATATAACACGGATGCGTCTTAAATCCGCCGCTGATATCCTCATACAACGCATTTTTTATCGGACTTCCGCTGATCTCCTGATTCCAAAGCGCAGTAAGCATATCCGACAGCTTCCTTAAATTATCGCTGCGGTTATAATTAATGACAGGCAGAACATATGTCACCATCGCCAAATTATAATTCATCACTGCACTTTCCCGCTTTCGTTTCTGCTCTATACCGGACAATTCATTTTTCACATAATCCGGTATTACCGATGCAAGCTCCAAAAGCACCTTGTCGGTATCTTCACCGCTTATGGCTTCATCCGCTTCTGTCAAAAGACGCTGATACTTTCTGTACTGTTCTTGAAACGACGATTCATACTGCTTCTTCCCAAAGAACTTCATCAGTATCTGCGCGTCCTCAAACAGCCGGATAAACTGTTCTTTTATATCTAAAATCATCATCTGTCTTCTGCATCTGCTCCTTTCAGCCTTCTATTCATCCCAATTGTGATATACAACCTGGACGTCGTCATCCTCATCCAGCAGATCCAGCGTTTTCTGAATGTTCTTGATGTCCGTTTCCTCTGTAAGCTCTACCCATGTCTGCGGAAGCATTGTCACTTCTGCGGAAGCCATTGGTATTCCTGCTTCTTCAAGTGCCAGCCGCACCTCGCTGAAATCTTCCGGCGCTGTCAGAATTTCATAACTGTCCTCTTCCTCTGCAAAATCCTCCGCACCTGCATCAAGCGCTGTCATCATAAGCTCGTCTGCATCTGCTTCGTACTCTTCTTTGTCAATAATAATCTGACCCTTTTTGTCAAACATATAAGACACACAGCCCTGGGTCCCCACACTTCCGTTTCCCTTTGTAAATGCGTTGCGGACATTGGATGCCGTTCTGTTCTTATTGTCAGTAAGCGCGTCTACAATAATAGCCACGCCGCTTGGTCCATATCCTTCATATGTAACAGTCTCATAGTTTACAGAGCCTGCGTCTCCCGCCGCTTTCTTAATACCTCTTTCAATGGTATCATTCGGCATATTATTCACTTTCGCCTTGGCAATAACATCACGAAGCCTGCTGTTGTTAGCCGGATCCGGACCTCCCTCTTTAACGGCTACTGCTATTTCTCTTCCGATAATTGTAAAAATCTTGCCCTTTGCGGCATCGTTTTTTTCTTTTTTATGCTTAATATTCGCGAACTTTGAATGTCCTGACATCTTTTATATCTCTCCTATCTTTCTGAAATCACTTTTTCTATTCTATCATTATTTCAAATGCATTACAAGGTCAGTTTTTTTCGATTCTGACGTTCTGAATGATATTGTCATTCACTGACATCACATAAAAACGGAATCCCGCATATTCAACAGAGCACTTCTCATCCTCAGCCGGAATATGTTCAAGGCTATGTACGATAAAACCATTTAACGTTCCATAATCTTCACTCTCGAATTCAATCTCAAGAAGCTTTTCGAGATCCCCAAGCTCTGTCATGCCGCTCACCATGTACACTCCGTCGGCAATCTTTTTGACGGTTTCCTCTTCCATGTCATACTCATCCTGAATATTTCCTACAATCTCTTCGATGATATCCTCCATCGCAATAATACCCGCAGTCTGCCCATACTCGTCAAATACAACCGCCATATGATTCCTCTTCAGCTTCATCTCTTTAAAAAGCTTGTCTATCCGCTTGCCCTCCGGCACGAAACTTACCGGATGCAGACACCCCTTCACTTCTTTAATCGGAAGCTTTCTCAAACTTTCATCAAAATAGCATCTCATAGCATCGCGCAGATGCAGAATTCCTATAACGGAATCAATATTTTCTTCATATACAGGAAATCTAGAATGGTTCTCCTGCAAAATAAAGGCGATCGCTTCCTCCAGCGTCTGCCCGCCGTCAATCGCTACAATGTGTTTGCGGTGGGTCATAATGTCTTCCGCTTTCTTCTCGCCGAATTCAAAAACATTGCTGATCAGTTCTCCTTCGCTTCCGGCGAAAAATCCCCGTTCTCTCCCCTCCTGCACAAGAGACAATATCTCCCGCTCCACGTCTTCTTGTTCCTCATCATTCTCTGAGAAATTATGCATTAATCTTTCCCAAAGACTACTGCCTTCTTCCATTGTTCTTTACTCCTTTGCTATGTATGAAGCTCAAAACTTATCTTAAGCGCTTCATCGATTTTCACCATTAACTGTTTATCCACACGACATACAAGCTCCCTTAAGCGCTTCTTGTCTATCGTTCTGATCTGCTCCAGCAATACAACCGAATTTTTCACAATATGATATCTCTTTGAATCAATTTCCACATGTGTCGGCAGCTTTGCCTTATTCATTTTAGATGTAATGGCGGCACAGATAACTGTTGGACTGTGCTTGTTTCCAATATCATTTTGTATAATCAATACCGGTCTTATGCCGCCCTGTTCCGAGCCGACAACCGGACTTAAGTCTGCATAATAAATATCTCCGCGTCTAACCTGCACTCTATTCACACTCCGATTTCTTTAAGATAAAATTAGTATTTCCATCTTTTTCGGATGTATTCTAATAGAGTCTTCTTCTATGCAAAATAATCCACTTGTTCCGTTACTTTGCCGTTTTTCACATAAACTCTTGGAATTCTTTTTCCAAGCCCGCAGATGAATTCATAATTAAATTTTTCCGAAATACCTGCCAGATCTTCCACGGATATATGTTCATTGCCGTCCCTTCCGATTAAAGTTACCTTATCGCCAAAACTTGCATCCTCAATATGACTGACGTCCACCATAAACTGGTCCATGCAGATTCTCCCAAGAATCCGGCATCTCTTCCCGCGAATAAGCACATACCCCCTGCCGGACAGGCTTCTCGGATAACCGTCGCCGTAGCCTACCGGAATGGTGGCAATCTTCATTCTCTTATCCGCTGCAAACGTTCCTCCATAGCTTACATGTGTTCCCGGTTCAATTTCCTTTACAAATGCCACATGGCTCTTAAGCGCCAGCGCCGGTTTCAAATGCACCGCATTCTTATCCACCTCTTCCGACGGATATAAGCCGAATGTAGAAATTCCGGCTCTCACAATATCAAATCTTGCCTCCGGCACGTCAATAATCGCAGCGCTGTTTGCACAATGCTCATACTCGAACTCCACACCGTTTTCCCTAAGCGCCTTTGTCATATATTCAAACTCTCTAATCTGTCCCTGTGTAAAGGTCTTATCGGCCTCATCAGCCTTGGCAAAATGTGTAAATATTCCTTCCATTTTCAAGTGTGGGAGTCTGCCGATGCGTGTGACTGCCTCAAGGCTTTCGTCACCGGAAGAAAAACCAAGTCTTGCCATACCTGTGTCAAGCTTGATGTGAATATAAGCAGTCTTCCCTTCTCTCCTTGCCATATTAGAAATATCCTTTGCCATCTCCTCCGTATATACATTCATGCGGATGTCGTGATTCAGCATCTCCATATATTGATCCGGGAAAATGCAGCCGAGTACAAGTATCGGTTTCTTGATCCCTCCTTCTACCCTGAGAACAACCGCCTCATCAAGAGTTGCCACTGCAAATCCCCATATATATTCATACCGCTCAAGCATCCCGGCTACCTGGACGGCTCCGTGTCCGTAGCCGTCTGTTTTGATAACCGCCATAATCTGTGTATGCCCGTTGATTCTTTGTTTCATCTGTTCCATGTTATACGCTATCGCATCCAAGTCAATTCTTGCGTATACCCTGCTGTACGTCTTCATTGTCTACTCCTTATCCCGCATTTTTGTAACCTCTGCCGCAGCATCTATCAAATCACTTGCAAGCACGCTGTAACTTCCATTTTTCTGTTTGGCGTAATCGCCGCATAGTCCATGAAGAAATACCGCTCTCTCACAAGCTTCTCTTCTGCCAAGCCCCTGCGCCAAAAGCCCCGCCGTCATGCCCACAAGCACATCTCCGGAACCTCCCTTTGCCATGGATTCATTACCCGTTGTATTAACATAAACATTGCAATCCTCTCCCATGACAATAGTGCGGGCGTCCTTAAGGGCGCATACCACCGGATAATCCCTGACAAAATCGTCCAAGAATTTCATTCCGTCTTCCTTAAGCTCAGTAATCTCACACTGAAGAAGCCTTGACATTTCCTTTACATGCGGCGTAAGAATTATCTGTTTTTTATGCTCTAACAATGCTATATCTTCCGCCAGGATTCCCAAACCGTCTCCGTCGATTATGCAAGGCATTTTCGCATACTGCAATGCATACGTCAATATCTGTTCCGCCAGTACCGTCTTCCCAAGACCGGAACCGATTGCCACCACATCGGCCCAGTCAAAAAGCTCTTTTAACTTTGTCTTATCAAACTCTGTATATGTTGAGATGATCGCTTCCGGAAGAAGCTGCTGCAGAATGATACGGTTCTCCTCGTGAGTGTATATCTGCACAAGTCCGGCTCCCATACTGTAAGCTGCTTTTGCATTCAGAAAAGCGGCTCCCGCCATCCCCTTACTTCCTGCAATCATAAGAACCTTGCCATAACTTCCCTTATGGGAATTTTCCTTTCTTTTTGGAAGAAGGCTGTATCTGTCCTCCGGCTCATAAGTGTAGAATCTGCGCTCTTCTTGAAGCGCGCTTTCTGCAATTCCGATATCTGTTACATATTTCCTGCCCGCATATTCCGCCCCCGGGAACAGCACGGTTCCCAGCTTTTCAAACGCAAGACACACGGTTATATCCGCTTTAAAAGCAGTTCCCCAAATCTGTCCGGTTGTGTCGGAAATCCCTGACGGAATATCCACCGAAACTTTCACTGCCGAAAGACCGTTCAATTGTTCAATAGCGGTTTTATAGGCTCCCTCAACTTTTCTTTTCAGTCCGGTACCGAAAATACAGTCTATAATAACACTATATTCTTTTTCTTCAAATGTGTTTCTAATGGACACTCCGTAATTATCGGCTATTTTATACTGCATTTTATTCTCTTCGCTGGCATTTTTAAGATTTCCTAAATACCAAACTTCCGGCTCCAGTCCTTTCAAAAACAGCAGCCTTGCAATTGCAAGTCCGTCACCTCCGTTATTTCCCGAACCGCATACAATCAGCGCTCTTCTCAAATCTGCTTTCTCATCCTCCAACGTCTTCACAACCGAGAGGGCGGCTCTTTCCATCAGCACCATAGACGGAACGCCCATTTTTTCAATTGTATACGCGTCTGCATAACGCATCTGTTCTCCCGTTAGAATATATCTCATGCAATCCCTCCTGATTCTATTTTTGTGGACTGTATAAAAAACAACGTATACAGAAGCCACATCCCACACCCCTTACTATACGTTGTTTTTCATCAACTATTCATTATGTTCTTTGTTGTAACGGCTCAGGTTATAAGACAATCTCATTAAGCTTTCAGATAAATGAACATTCTCAACCAGTACATTTTCCGGAAGCTTCAAGTCTGTATGGGCAAAATTCCAAATAGCACGCACCCCGTTTTCCACCAAAAGACTCGCCACATCAAACGCCGTCGTCTTCGGAATTGTGAGTACTGCAATATCAATATCGTTCTTCTCCATAAAACTTTGCAGTTCATCCATCATGCGGATCTCAATCCCGCGCACTACCGTACCTGCAAGTTTAGGATTCACATCAAACATTCCTTTAACGATGAACCCCCTCCTTTCAAAAGAGCCGTAATTAGCCAAAGCCTGCCCGAGATTGCCGGCGCCGATGATTACCATATTGTGGTTCACATCAAGTCCAAGAATCTTCGCAATCTCTGTATACAGGTACCGTACATTATATCCATAACCCTGCTGTCCAAATCCGCCGAAATTATTCAAATCCTGACGTATCTGCGACGCTGTGACTTGCATCCTTCCGCTCAGTTCATTTGAAGAAATACGTTCCACGTTCTCTTCAATCAGTTCTCCAAGATATCTATAATACCTCGGAAGTCTTCTAATAACCGCCTGGGAGATCTCTCTTTCTTCCATTGGTATCACCTTCCATTCTATTCTACGGTTATTATATAGAATTGTTTTAATAAAGTCAAATTATTGTTGTATTTTGTTCTATTTAAGATATAATTAGGAAGAACTAGAATATGATTGGAGGATTATTATGATTTTAGCATGCCATAATATCAGCAAATCGTTCGGAGAACAAGTAATCGTGAAAAATGGTTCATTTCATATAGAAGAACATGAAAAAGCCGCGTTAATTGGACTTAACGGCGCGGGTAAATCTACAATATTAAAAATGATTATGAAAGAACTTCCCATAGACAGCGGCGACGTTATCCTTGCAAAAGGCAGGACAATCGGTTATCTCTCACAGCATCAGGAGCTGATAAGCGGGAATACCATTTTTGAAGAGGTAAAAACTGCCAAAGCAGATGTTATTTTATTGGAAAAACAGATACGTGAAATGGAATTTAAGCTTACCTCTCTTTCAGGCGATGAGCTGGAAAATTGTCTGCATACATACCACAATCTTACGACAGCCTTTGAGCGTGAGAACGGGTATGCCTATCAAAGTGAGATTACCGGCGTTCTGAAAGGTCTTGGATTCACGGAGGAAGATTTTAACAAAAATGTAGATACCTTATCCGGGGGACAGAAAACCCGTGTCTCCCTCGGCAAATTGCTGCTCACCAAACCGGACGTGCTTCTTTTGGACGAACCTACCAACCATTTGGACATGAATTCCATTACTTGGCTTGAGACCTATCTCATGAATTATGCGGGCGCCGTGCTTATCGTGTCCCATGACCGTTACTTCCTGAACCGTGTCGTAACAAAAGTAATTGAGGTTGAAAACGGGGAGCTGATGATGTTCAACGGCAATTATTCAGACTTTGCCCAGAAAAAGAAAATGATCCGGGAGGCGAAACTTAAAGAATACTTAAAACAACAGCAGGAAATCCGGCATCAGGAAGCAGTCATTGAAAAGCTCCGCTCATTTAACCGTGAAAAATCCATCCGCCGGGCAGAAAGCCGTGAAAAAATACTTGAGAAGATGGTACTTGTGGAAAAACCCGCAGAAGAAACGGCAGAAATGCATTTTTCACTGGAGCCCTCCTGCGTAAGCGGAAATGACGTTCTGCAAGTGGAACACCTTTCAAAATCTTTCGGACCGCTCCGGCTTTTTGAAAATGTAAACTTTGAGATTAAACGCGGGGAACACGTTGCAGTTATCGGCGACAACGGTACCGGAAAAACTACGCTCCTTAAAATTTTAAACGAAGCGGAGTCAGCCGACGCCGGAGCGTACACCCTTGGGACAAATGTACACGTCGGTTATTATGATCAGGAGCATCATGTACTCCATATGGAGAAAACTATTTTTGATGAAATTTCCGACGATTACCCGCATTTGACCATTACAGAAATCCGCAATATGCTGGCGGCATTTCTTTTTACCGGAGACGATGTATATAAGCAGATTAAGGATTTAAGCGGCGGTGAGCGCGGCCGTGTTTCTCTCGCCAAACTTATGCTGTCCGAGGCAAATTTCCTAATCCTCGACGAGCCCACCAATCACCTTGATATCGCTTCTAAGGAAATACTTGAAAAGGCTCTCAATGATTACACAGGAACTCTGCTCTATGTGTCTCATGACCGCTACTTTATCAATCAGACCGCAAGCCGTATTCTTGATCTTGTAAATCATACATTTGTAAATTATATCGGCAATTATGACTATTATTTGGAAAAAAGAGACGAGCTGACCGCCGCCTACACTGCGGCTCCTCTTGGCATAATTGAAACCGTTCCCGCCGAGTCAGACACAAAGCTTGACTGGAAAGCCCAAAAAGAAGCCCAGGCGAAGGAACGAAAACGCCGGAATGATTTGAAACGTACAGAGGAGCGCATCACTGACCTTGAAGAACGCAGTAGTGAAATCGACGAGCTTATGACCCATGAAGACGTATATTCTAACTCTGTGAAATGTCAGGAGCTTGCCAAAGAAAAAGCGTCTATCGCTTCCGAATTAGAAGAATTGTATGAGAAATGGGAAGAATTAGCTGAATAATCCAAACAAGATTTTTAGCTGCCGCTTTAGGAATAATAATTCCTAAAGCGGCAGCCAGTTATGCCCTCCATTCAAGCTATTATAAACGTTCTGCAATCACTTTGATGAATTCTTCGCTGTTGAGCACCGTCGGGTTCGGGATGGTTGTAATCAGTGCAAGATCTTTTGTCATTTTCCCACTCTCAATAGTATCAACCGTCGCCCTCTCAAGTCTGTCCGCAAATTCCATTAACTTCTGATTGCCATCAAGTTCACCGCGCTTTCTCAAAGCCCCTGTCCATGCAAAAATAGTTGCCACTGAGTTTGTCGAGGTCTCCTCTCCTTTTAAATGTTTATAATAATGACGCTGTACCGTTCCGTGTGCCGCTTCATATTCGTAATATCCCTCCGGGGATACAAGTACAGAGGTCATCATAGCAAGCGAACCGAATGCGGAAGAAACCATATCGCTCATCACATCGCCGTCATAGTTCTTACACGCCCATATGAATCCGCCTTCCGCTTTCATAACACGCGCAACTGCATCGTCAATCAGGGTATAGAAATACTCGATTCCCGCCGCTTTGAATTTCTCACCGTATTCTTCATCAAAAATATCCTGAAAAATATCTTTAAACGTGTGGTCATATTTTTTAGAAATGGTATCTTTCGTGGCAAACCACAAATCCTGTTTCGTATCCAGCGCATAATTAAAACAGCTTCTTGCAAAGCTTTCTATGGAATTGTCAAGGTTATGCATTCCCTGTGCAACGCCGGCGCTTGTATAATGATGTACAAGCTCCCTTGTCTCGGTTCCGTCCTCTGCAGTATAAACGAGCTCTACCTTACCCGGTCCCGGTATTACCATTTCCATGTTCTTATACACATCTCCGTAAGCGTGCCTTGCGATCGTAATCGGCTTTTTCCAATTCCTTACACACGGCTCAATCCCCTTTACCACAATCGGTGTACGGAATACCGTTCCGTCCAGCATGGCGCGGATGGTTCCGTTTGGACTCTTCCACATCTCTTTCAAATTATACTCTGTCACGCGCGCCGCGTTGGGCGTAATAGTAGCACATTTTACGGCAACGCCGTATTTCTTTGTCGCATTTGCAGAGTCCACCGTCACCTGATCGTCTGTCTCGTTGCGATACTTAAGTCCCAAGTCATAGTATTCCGTCTTCAAATCAATAAACGGCTCCAAAAGATTTTCTTTGATCATCTTCCAAAGAATACGCGTCATTTCATCTCCGTCCATCTCCACCAGCGGCGTTGTCATTTTAATTTTTTCCATCTTTTATATCCTCCTGTGATTCCTTGTATCCGATTTGCTCCAAATTAGCTATTACATGGGTCATATGTTCCCTTGCGAGCTTTTCCGCAAGGTCGGCGTCTCTGTCCCTGATTGCCTCTAAAATTGCCTTATGCTCGGCAATGGACTTCTTTGTACGCTCCTCCGTTCTGACAGAGTAGGTTCTTGCCATCTGTACATACTTGTGAAAATCCGTCAACACATGTTTTAAAATACGGCTGCTGCAAGCCTCATACAGTACTTCGTGGAACTGTCCGTCAAGCTGCACCACCTGCTCAGAGCCGTCTTTCTTTGAATGGAATTCTGAAAGCAATATAATCTCCTCCAGTTTTTCTACAGACTCCTGGGTAATGCGTTCCGTTGCCCACCTAGCGCACAAACCTTCAAGCAGCATTCTAATCCGATAAATATCGTTTACGTCCTTTTTGGAAATCCCCGTGACATAAGTCCCTTTATTCGGGATGATTTTCACAAGCTCCTCAAGCTCCAGCTGTCTCAGCGCCTCCCTCACAGGAGTTCTGCTGACGCCCAGTTCCCTGCCGATTGTAATTTCCCTCAGCTCGTCGTTTTCCTTGTAATTTCCTTTTAGAATATCATCCCTGATCTTATGAAACACCCGTCCGCTCAGGGAATATTCCTTATATTCTTCCATTGTCCTGCTCCCATCTTACAAAATAATCTGCAATTCATGGCAAATGTCGGTAATAACTTGTACCAGTTCCTCATCTGTCAGTACTGTTACGCGTCCTGATTCGTACTCTGCATCCACCCATTCTTTGACCCTTGAGACAAGTTCAGAATTCTTGTCTATCTGCCGGTCTCCCTTAAGCTTGTAATATGTATTGATCCAGTGCGCGATCCCTGCCAGCCCGGAAGTATTCGATACTGCCACAAGCACCGGGCGGTTCAAGAATTTCTCTGTATCAAATATATTATAAATCTCTTCATTTTTCAAGAGTCCGTCTGCATGAATTCCCGCCCTTGTAACGTTAAAATTCTTTCCTACAAACGGCGTCCTTGAAGGCACCTTATATCCGATCTCCTTTTCGTAATATTCAGCCAGTTCCGTAATGACTGTTGTGTCCATTCCATCAAGGTTTCCCCGAAGCTGTGCATATTCAAACACCATCGCTTCAAGCGGTGTATTTCCCGTACGCTCGCCGATTCCAAAAAGCGAACAGTTCACACCGCTTGCGCCGTAAAGCCATGCAGTTGTGGAATTGCTTACCGCTTTATAGAAGTCGTTATGTCCGTGGAACTCAATCAGCTCGCTTGGAACGCCTGCATGAACCATAAGTCCGTAGATAATTCCCGGGATGGAACGTGGAATTACCGCTCCCGGATAATTTACACCATATCCCATTGTATCACATACACGGACTTTCACCGGAATCCGATATTCTTCCCGCAGCTTCATAAGCTCAAGACAGAACGGAATTACATAGCCGTAAATATCCGCCCTTGTAATATCCTCTAAATGACATCTGGGACTTACTCCGATTTCAAGACAGTCGCGGACAATCGATAAATAATGCTCCATTGCCTCTTTACGTGTCATTTTTAATTTGTAGAAAATGTGATAATCGGAACAGCTTACCAAAATCCCGGTCTCTTTCATGCCGATTTCTTTTACCAATTGAAAGTCTTTCTTATTGGCGCGGATCCAGCTTGTCACTTCCGGAAATTCATAGCCTCTTTCCATGCATTTATAAACGGCGTCTCTGTCCTTTTTGCTATATAAGAAAAACTCACACTGACGGATTTTTCCTTTCGGTCCGCCTAATTTATGAAAATAATCATACATCGTTACAATCTGTTCTGTCGAATAGGGCGCTCTCGATTGCTGTCCGTCACGGAACGTCGTGTCTGTAATCCATATCTCATCCGGCATATTATGCGGAACAATACGGTCATTGAATGCAATCTTCGGTACCTCGCTGTACGGAAATAAATTACGGAATACATTGGGCGTACTCACATCCACCAAAGGATACATATGCTCTTCAAGATTTAAAAGATTCGTGTGCTGATTAAAATATACTGCTCTGTTTTCCATTTTCCTGTCCCCTTTATCGTATTTTTGCA
>CANAZK010000065.1 GCA_947366105.1 uncultured Lachnospiraceae bacterium
CAGAGCAGCTGATTTGTAATCAGCAGGTTATCGGTTCGAGTCCGATCATCGGCTTGTATTTTGGATGGGTTCCCGAGTGGCCAAAGGGGGCAGACTGTAAATCTGTTAGCAACGCTTTCGGTGGTTCGAATCCACCTCCATCCATTTAAAAGATGAAAAAATCTTTTATTAAATGTATATATCTGTTATAATGGGTATATACTTAATTAAATACTGACGCGGGGTGGAGCAGTCTGGAAGCTCGTCGGGCTCATAACCCGAAGGTCGTAGGTTCAAATCCTGCCCCCGCAATTTTAACTTATTGGTATCATGCCAATAAGGTTTTTATTGCCTGAGGATAGGTCAAGCCCAGATAGCTCAGTCGGTAGAGCAGAGGACTGAAAATCCTCGTGTCGCTGGTTCGATTCCGGCTCTGGGCATTTCTCTTTTTAGAGAAACAAGTTTAATAGAGTATGGGATATTAGCTCAGTCGGTAGAGCACTTGACTTTTAATCAAGTTGTCCGGGGTTCGAATCCCCGATGTCTCATTGCATAAAGCAAATCCGGATTTTCTCTTTAGCAGAGAGGTTCCGGATTTTTATTTTACTGTATAAAATCCTGTGAGACAGAGCCGACAAGGAGGGAATGGTATGGAGTACATATCCGCTAAGACGATTGTAGCGAAGACGAAAGCGCCGTCGCAGTGGTTTGGCATAGATTATAATATGAATATTTATAAAGGATGCTGTCATGGATGTATTTATTGTGACAGCCGTTCAGATTGTTATCAAATAGACGATTTTGACAAAGTAAGGGCGAAAGAAGATGCACTTCGGATTATCAGGAATGATCTGCGGAGGAAGGTTAAGAGAGGCGTCGCAGTTGCAACAAAGAGTACGCTTATGGAGAGAGACATTGACATTCTCCAAAGCATTGCAGAGCATTCGCCTGTTTTGTGCAAGATTACGATTACAACGGCGGATGATGTTCTTGCAAAAAAGATTGAACCCAATGTAGCATCTTCGAGCGGGCGTTTTGAGATGATTAGGAAGCTGAGTGCAGCCGGACTTTACAGCGGAATTCTTTTGATGCCTGTTTTACCGTTTTTAGAGGACAGTAAAGAAAATGTGGGTGAGATTATAACACGGGCAGAGGATGCGGGAGCCAAGTTTATTTACCCGGCATTCGGGATGACGCTTAGAGGTAATCAGAGGGACTGGTATTATGACAAATTAGAACGGCTATTTCCGGGAGAGGGGCTTGCAGAAAAATACAGGAGACAGTATGGAAACTATTATGAGTGCAGAAGTCCGAAGGCAAAGAGGCTTTGGGAATATTTTGTCCAAGAATGTGAGAAAAGAGGAATTGTGTACAGAATGCAGGATATTATTCATGGATATAAGAAGAAGTATGAAATTACACAGCTGAGTCTTTTCGATTAAAAAAGATGTAACACTTCAGGATTCCAGCGGGATTTTAGCTGAAAAAGATAAAAAAGTGTTGCGCTTTTATCTATTAAAGTGTATAATATGGAGCAATGTGAATAATGTTAAGGTAGGAGGAATTATTATGGCTCAGAGAAAGGATATCCACAAAGTGCTTATTATTGGTTCAGGTCCGATTATCATCGGTCAGGCTTGTGAATTTGATTATTCAGGTACACAGGCTTGTAAAGCACTTAAAAATTTAGGATACGAAATTGTATTAGTGAACTCTAATCCGGCTACTATTATGACAGATCCGGAAATTGCTGACGTTACTTATATTGAACCTCTTAACGTAGAGAGGGTTGAACAGATTATTGCAAAGGAGAGACCAGATGCTTTATTACCAAATTTAGGTGGGCAGTCTGGTCTTAATTTATGCGCGGAGCTGGAAGAGGCAGGCGTACTTGAGAAATACAGCGTGAAAGTTATCGGTGTTCAGGTGGAGGCAATCCAGCGTGCAGAGGATAGAATTGAGTTTAAAAGTACAATGGATCGTCTCGGTATAGAGATGGCTAGAAGCAAGGCTGCCTATTCAGTGGAAGAGGCGCTGGAGATTGCTGATGAACTGGGATATCCTGTAGTTTTACGTCCTGCCTATACGATGGGAGGAGCAGGCGGCGGTCTTGTCTATAATAAAGAAGAACTGAGCACTGTCTGTGCCCGTGGACTTCAGGCGAGCCTTGTAGGACAGGTACTTGTAGAGGAGTCCATTTTAGGATGGGAGGAGCTTGAGCTTGAAGTTGTACGTGATGCAAAAAATAATATGATTACGGTATGCTTTATTGAAAATATTGACCCGCTAGGGGTTCATACGGGAGACTCGTTTTGTTCGGCTCCAATGCTTACCATATCTGAGGAGGTCCAAAAGCGTCTTCAGGAGAAATCCTATAAAATCGTGGAGGCCATCCAGGTAATCGGCGGTACGAATGTACAATGGGCGCATGATCCGAAAACAGACCGTGATATTGTAATAGAAATTAATCCAAGAACATCTCGTTCTTCCGCTCTTGCTTCAAAGGCGACAGGATTTTCAATTGCCCTTGTATCGGCAATGCTTGCAGCGGGACTTACATTAGACGAGATTCCTTGCGGAAAATACGGAACACTAGATAAATACGTTCCGGGCGGCGACTATGTGGTAATCAAGTTTGCACGCTGGGCATTTGAGAAATTCAAAGGCGTGGAAGACAGGCTTGGCACGCAGATGCGCGCGGTAGGCGAGGTTATGAGTATAGGCAAAACATATAAGGAGGCATTTCAGAAGGCAATAAGGAGTCTTGAGACGGGACGTTACGGACTTGGACATGCCGGTGATTTTTATGAGAAATCCAAAGAGCAGCTTATGAAAATGCTGGTAAACGCATCCAGTGAGCGCCATTTCATTATGTACGAAGCGCTTAGAAAAGGAGCGTCGGTGGAAGAGATATATGAGATTACAAAGGTTAAACACTGGTTTATTGAGCAGATGAAGGAGCTTGTAGAAGAGGAGGAAAGACTTCTTAAAAATAAAGGAGGGCTTCCGTCAGATGAAGATTTGATTGCTGCGAAAAAGAACGGGTTCTCAGATAAGTACTTGAGCCAGCTTTTGGAGATTACCGAGGAGGAAGTAAGAAATAAAAGGCGTGAGCTTGGAGTATACGAGACATGGGAAAGTGTGCATGTAAGCGGTACGAAAGACAGCGCGTATTATTATTCGACATATAATGCGGACAAAACCGAGGCTGAGAGCAGGAATCAGGAAAGTTCGGACAAGCCTAAGATTATGATTCTTGGCGGAGGACCAAACCGAATCGGTCAAGGCATTGAGTTTGACTATTGTTGTGTGCATGCGTCACTTGCGCTTAAGAAGCTTGGGTTTGAGACGATTATTGTAAACTGCAATCCAGAAACGGTTTCCACAGACTATGATACTTCTGACAAATTGTATTTTGAACCGCTTACTCTTGAGGATGTGCTGAGCATCTATGAAAAGGAAAAACCTGCAGGAGTTATTGCACAGTTTGGGGGACAGACACCTCTGAATCTAGCGGCAGATCTTGAGAAAAACGGGGTGAAGATTCTTGGAACCGCGCCTTCTGTTATTGACCTTGCAGAGGACAGAGATTTGTTCCGAGATATGATGGATAAACTGGAGATTCCGATGCCGGAGTCCGGTATGGCGGTAAATGTGGAAGAGGCGCTTGAAATTGCGGAGGAAATCGGCTATCCGGTTATGGTAAGACCTTCCTATGTCCTTGGAGGACGGGGAATGGAGGTTGTGTTTAATCAGGAAAGTATGAAAGAATATATGAGAGCGGCAGTGGGTGTGACTCCTGACAGGCCGATTCTCATTGACCGGTTCTTGAATCATGCGCTGGAGTGTGAGGCTGACGCGATCAGCGACGGCACACATGCATTTGTACCCGCAGTCATGGAGCATATTGAGCTAGCCGGAGTGCATTCAGGAGATTCGGCATGTATTATTCCTTCGCGCCATATTTCCAAGGAAAATATAAAGACTATTAAGGAATATACAAGAAAAATAGCAGAAGAGATGCATGTCAAAGGTCTTATGAATATACAATATGCTATTGAAGACGACAAGGTGTATGTGCTTGAGGCGAATCCGAGAGCATCAAGAACAGTACCGCTTGTATCTAAGGTTTGTAATATCAGAATGGTACCGCTTGCGACGGAGATTATTACCGGGGAGCTGACAGGCAGACAGTCGCCGGTTCCAAAGCTTAAGGAGCAGGATATCCCCCATTATGGCGTAAAAGAAGCTGTATTTCCATTTAATATGTTCCAGGAGGTGGATCCGGTACTTGGACCGGAAATGCGTTCAACAGGCGAAGTATTGGGATTATCCACATCATTTGGCGAGGCATTCTATAAGGCGCAGGAAGCGGCGCAGTCAAAACTCCCGCTTGGCGGAACGGTGCTTATCTCAGTACGAGATAAGGATAAGCCGGAGGTTCTTGAGGTTGCAAGAGACTTTGCAGAGGCAGGATTTAAGATTATGGCATCGAAGGGAACCTGCACATTGCTTGCGGCTGCGGGGCTGGAAGCAGTTCTGGTTAAGAAGCTTGGAGAAGGAAGACCGAATATGCTTGATCATATCACAAACGGAGAGGTGGATTTGATTATCAATACTCCTATCGGTCAGGAGGCGAGAATTGATGACAGCTACCTGCGCAAAGCGGCAGTAAAGGCAAAAGTTCCATATATGACGACGATTGCCGAGGCGAAGGCGACAGCCGGCGGAATTAAGAGCATTAAGAGAAACGGCAGCAGCGAGGTAAAATCGCTTCAGGAATTACATGCCGAGATTAAAGATTTATAGAAGTATACAGAAGTTTGGAGGGGAGAGTTACTCCCCTCCGTTTTTACTTTGTTGATGTGTATAAATGTTTGCCGGGAATGACAAGGTGATATTGGTGCCGTATCCAGGACGGCTTGTGATTTGAAATGTGTTCTTGTCAGGGTAGAGGATGTTTAATCGGTCTTTTATATTGGAGAGCCCGATCCGGGTTGCGGATTGCCGGGCGGCTTTATCGGAATCCATGGTCTTAGCCAGCAGAAGAGCATTCATGCCATCGCCGTTATCAATGATTTCACATGACAGTTCGCTGCCGATTAATGAGATAAAGATGCGGATATGTCCGGTTTTTGTCTGCTGAAAGGCATGAAAGAATGCATTTTCGACGAGCGGCTGTAAGAGGAGATTTGGGATCTCGTAATTCAGGCATTCACTATCGGTGAAGATTTCGGCTTTTACAAGACCACCATAACGAGGTTCTATAATGTAAATATAGTTTTGCACATTGTTTACCTCATCTGCCACAGACACCATTGTGTTCGTTTTACTCAACGTACTGCGGAGCAGTGAGATCAGTGAATCGATAATTTGGCAGGCATTCATATCTTTGCGCATTTCAATCAGATGCTTTACACTGTCAAGCGTATTATAGAGAAAATGTGGGTTGATCTGCATCTGAAGTAGCTCCAGTTCATCCTTTCGCTGTTTTTCATTGGCTTCTTTTAATTTTTCAAGGTAATGGTGCAGAGCAGCAGTCATTTTATTGTAGGAGGCCGTAATCATCATGATTTCCGAGGCACCGCCAATGCTGTCTGCAGGCATCGGAACATCCTTTGCATCCGCCATATGATCCGCCAGTTTTTGAAGCGGGAGAAGATTACGTTTCATAATCCAAATGACAGATAGAAACAGTAAACCTAACGTAAATATAATGACGAAGAAAGTTTGTATTTCCGGAAGAAAACTCTTGTAGATTGCGGGCGCTGCTATACGGCTTATGATGTAGGAATCATAATAGGAAATATATCGGGACAAAATGATATCATTTTCTTTCGTACGGGTATATTTTAAGTCGTTTTTTCTGTTTTTCTGTGCCACTTCCAAAAGCGCATAGTTTTTGGTACCTATATCATCAAGAATATTGCTTGAAAGGACAGTACCGTCGGAAGAAAGGAGCAGAATATTGTTGTTTTTGTTAATAAAATTCTGATAAAACTGTCTCAGGCCTTTCTCGGGAATAGATATAAAAATACCGCCGCAGAGAGTACCGTCGGTTTTTAACAGAGGACGGCAGCCTATAATGACTGCGGAATCCGAGGAGGAATAGGAGATTCCGTTAGGCAGAGAATCATATACAATCTTATTACTTTCCAAGGAACGCAGAAATATAGGAAAATTCAATATTTCGCTGACATTAATAGTTGGTCCCCCGTTTCCAGAACTAACGGCAAATCCATTTACACCTGCAATTATTATTTCATAATCTACCATTGCGTTAGGTGTGTTGGATAACAGGCTTCCGAGCCGATGGCGGCAGTTCCATTCGTCATGGACAGTGTCCAAAGGTTCAATCAGCAGATCTCCTAAATAGGGTTTTTGGATAATATCGGCGGAAACCTGGTAAATGTGATTGTGGACAAGCCGGAGACTTGCATCCGTTTGGTTTAGAATTTCTAAATTGGAATGGATCGTTGTTTCCTCTGTCTGCCTTATATATATAGCTGATATAGTCATGGCAGCAAATAACAGTAAAAGTAGTATAACCGAAAACATCGGGGCCAGCAAAGTGAATAGGATTGAGTGGTGTTTTTTAAAATATTTCATAATTTATTTCTCCTGCATCTGTGTAAAGCTGTGGTGTCGGTATTGAAGGGGAGTGACGCCGACATATTTTTTAAATATTTTTCCAAAATAGCTTTGGTCTGTATATCCGACGGCTTCGCTTATGTAGCTGATACTGCGGGCTGTCGTAGTAAGCATCTTTTTTGCGTGCCGAATACGTGTGTCATTTAAATGTTCACTGAAATGTTTTCCGGTGTTTTGGCTGATATAGGCGGAAAGATAGGAATAATTCATGTGAAGGTGCGCGGCAACGTCGTAAAGAGTAATTTGCTGTGAATAGTTTTCTTCTAAATAGCTTTTCATGCCATTGATAACCAAATCTTCCTGACGCGGTTTAATACAGACGGAGGAAAGCTCTCCAAAAGCTTCCGCAAGTGCGTCGCGTATATGAGTAAAGGTAAGCGCGCTGTCCAGCCGTTTGAAAAATCTTAATTCTATCAGACTGAGTTCCTGTGTCTGCTTCGAAGTTTTACGGAGTTCCAAAAGGGATGTATAGAAGGTGTGTTCTGTAAATTTCCGAAAGCAGTCCGGATTCAGGGTCGTCGTATTCTTAAGCGTTTCCATATAACTGAGCAGACAGTTCCAAGCCTCTGCTAATTGTCCCGCCGCGATATGGGAATGATATTCTTCTGACGGAAAGGATTCTGTATTATTTTGGGAAATTTCTATTTCCGACTGACAGAAGAAGAGTTTGTCTTCGTATAATATGGAGTATTTGGTTAGTTCATATGTACTTTCTGCGATCTCCCTTATATTTGAAAGCGAGTTAAAAGGCAGGCTCAGAGCACAGCTTGTATGACGGATGTATTTTTTCAGTTTATTAATGAAGTTTTTGATTTGTACGTGCATGTTCTTCTCCGGACACCCGAGCAGGGCAAGAGCGTGCTGCTGGGTGGTGTAGGCGGCGCAGACTGAGAAACACGGAGCCATCCGCTCTATTTCCTCTTGAAAATGATTTTCGGATTGAAAATCGAGGCGCGGAGAATCAAGAAGCAGAAGAAAGTACTGCTTAGACGGAATTCGGTTTTTTAGATAGTCGGAAAGCTCATTGTAAGGCTTTTTGGCATAATCATCCAGTACTTGGCGAATCAGGACGCCGAAAGTCTTTTCGGTTTCTTTCGCGCCGTTGGCAGAATGGGAGGAAAGTATTCTATCCAAACAGGAAAGTAATATTTCTTTTGATACCTGGCTTTTTAATATATAATCAGCTGCGCCGTACTGGAAAGCCTTGCGTACTTTGTCGTATTCATCGAAGTTGCTGAGCATGATAACCGGAGGACCTTTTATAAGTTGAACCTGTCGGACAAATTCTACCCCGTTCAGGACGGGCATCACAACGTCGCAGAGTATCAGATCAGGTCTTAATCTTTTGCACATTTCGAGTCCTTCCTGTCCGTTGGAGGCTTCTCCTATAATGGAATAGCCGCAGGCTTCCCAATCCATCATGTAGCGGAGCCCTTGGCGGAATATAAATTCATCATCAATAATCAGCAGTTTTCTCACAATATCACCTCCGGTTTTGAATAAATTATGACATAAAAGATTTGGGTATACAAGAAAGATGAAAGGAAAATGGGCTGGAAATTATAAGTAACAAAACAAATCAGAAAAAATACAAAATAAGTTTGAAAATGGTGGGAAATTTATTAAGAACAAAAAATATCACTAAAAGATGCGCAAAATATCCTATATTTTTAAGCAATAGTTTTATAAAATTAGAACATCTAACATGGCCATGAAAAAATAAATGTATAAGGAAAGGATTATTTATGAAAAAGAGAGTAGTTGCAATATTAATGGCAGCGGCAATGGCAGTTACAGTTTGTGCGGGCTGCGGCGGTTCTGACAAAGGAAAAGGCGGAGAGAAAGCATCGGAAGACGGGAAGAAAAAAGTAACCGTGTGGGCATGGGACGTAGAATATAATATTCCTGTTATGGAGGAAGCGGCAAGACGCTATGAAGAAAAGCATCCGGATGTTGATATTGAAGTAATGGAATATGCTTACGACGATATTACACAGAAAATCAATACGAATTTGAGCTCAGGCATTACGGACGGATTGCCTGAAATTATCTTGAGCGAGGATGCAAATGTGCAGAAATATCTTCAGTCATATCCGGGAGCGTTCAGGGATATGAAGGATGAGGTTGATTTTAGTAATTTTGCGGAATATAAGGTTAAAGTGCTGACACTTGAGGACGGCATTTACGGAGTTCCGTTCGATATCGGAACAGAGGGCTTGTTCTATCGTCAGGATTATATGGAGCAGGCGGGATATACGGAGGAAGATCTTACGGATATCACATGGGACGAGTTTATTGAAATCGGCAAGAAAGTAAAGGAAGTGACGTGAATTTCTATGAGACCATTCTTACAGATATCGGTGCGATCGGGGCTTACATTCCGGCACAGTCCAGCGAAGCATACAATGAACCGTCAGAATACTTTGGCGGCGAGACCATTTGGGCGAATTTTGCAGAGTGGGCGACAAAGGTACCGCCGATTAATGTGGGCGTGTATTCTGACGAGGCTGATTCTACCATGATTACCAATATGGCCGGGGTTTTGGATGGAAGCGTGGAGATTCCAGAGATGCTTGAAACAGTAGAGGAGCTTTTGGAGGCGCAGATTCAATAAGAGTGAATGGATTTCCGTAAGGGAGAGATGGAGTGATAACAGATGGGTAACAGGAAAAAGAACGGAACATTCCGGATTCATGTCAATGGCTGGGGATTTGTAATCCCCTCCATTGTACTATTTTTATGGCTTACATTATGGCCTATGATTAATGCATTTATTATGTCGCTTCAAAAGGGTAAAGGAAGCGTAACAGAATTTGCGGGACTTGATAATTATGTCAGGCTGCTGAGAGATCCGGTGTTTATAAGCAGTACAAAGAATACTATTTTATATTTTGTTATACAAGTGCCGATTATGTTATTTCTGGCGCTGATTATATCATCTATGCTGAACAATCCAAAACTTAAGTTTCGAGGGTTTTTCCGTACGGCTATTTTTGTTCCGTGTGTGACAAGTCTTGTGGCATATTCGCTTCTTTTTAAGAGCATGTTTGCAGTCGACGGTATTATCAATAAGACACTTATGGGTCTGCATCTGATTGATACGCCGATTCCGTGGCTCCTTGATACTTTTTGGGCAAAGGTTGTTATTATTGCCGCGATTACATGGCGGTGGACAGGATATAACATGATTTTTTATTTGTCCAGTCTTCAGAACATAGACGGCGCAATCTACGAGGCGGCCGAGATTGACGGTGCAAACGGCTGGCACAAATTCCAATATATTACAGTGCCGCTTTTAAAGCCGGTTATTCTTCTGACGGCAATTATGTCTACAAGCGGAACATTGCAATTGTTCGATGAGGTTGTGAACATTACAAGCGGAGGACCGGCTAACAGTACTATGACTATTTCGCAGTATATTTATAATCTTTCATTTAAATATGCTCCGGACTTCGGTTATGCAGCAACGGTATCTTATGCAATTTTCTTTATGGTAGCGTTGTTGTCTTTAATTCAAACGAAAGTGAGCGGTGACAAAAATGACTAAGGCAGATAAAAAATATGCGGGAAAAACAAAGCGGAGAATCGCTTATGGGCTGCAGTATATGTTTCTTGGGGGGATTTCGCTGATTTCTATTTTTCCATTTATTTGGATGATTATCGGAGCGACTAACAAAAGCATGGATATTACGCTTGGGAAGCTTACCTTCGGGGATCAACTTTGGGTAAATTTAGATAATCTTTTTAATGCGGGAGAACTTCTTGTATGTATCAAAAATTCGGCAATATTAAGTCTCATTATGACATTTATGAGTATGCTGATCTGTTCGATGGCAGGATATGGTTTTGTTGTTTTCAAAAGCAGGGTAAAAGAATTGTGTTTTTCTTTGATTCTTTTATCTATGATGATTCCGTCGTCTTCGATTGTGATACCGATGTTTAAAATGTTTAGTAAAATGGGGCTTTTAAATACGAAAATCGGGGTGATTCTGCCGGCGCTTTCTACGGCGTTTTTGATCTTTTTCTTCCGTCAGAACACGAAAAACTTTCCCTTTGAGACAATACAATCGGCAAGAATCGATGGATTAGGGGAGCTGGGAATTTTTTTCAAAATATATGTGCCAATGATGAAATCTACATATGCCGCTGCGGCAATTATTACGTTTATGTCAAGCTGGAATAATTATCTGTGGCCTCTTATTTCCCTTCAGACGAAAGAGCAGAGAACGCTTCCGTTGATGATTAGTTCATTGGGAACGGCATATACGCCGGATTATGGAATGATTATGGTCGGAATTATTATCACAACGATTCCGTCCGCGCTTATTTTCTTCCTAATGCAGAAAAGTTTTGTGGACAGCATGATGGGTTCTGTGAAATAATATAGAAAATGTGTGAAAATAGGAGGGATACAGATGGAACTTGAACGGAAGATTGCCATGCTGACAGATCCGCGATGTTTTGAAGAGAATCGGATGGAACCTGTTTCGGATCATTACTGGTATGAGAAAGAGGAGGAGGCAGTCAGCCAAAAGGTAATGAAGCTGCGTTATAGCTTAAATGGAGTTTGGAAATTTCTTTGGGCGCCCAATCCGGCTTCTGTCCCGGAAGGTTTTGAAAAATCGGAATTTTCATGTCAGGGCTGGAGAGAGATTCCGGTTCCTGCACAAATGGAATTAAATGGGTATGGAAAGCCTCAATATACAGATACGAGTTACCCGTGGGATGGAAGAGAGGATATAAAGCCTCATCAGGTTCCGTTTGAAGAGAATCCGACAGGATGCTATGTGAGATATTTTCGTTTACCAAAGAATTTTGCGGGCAAAAGAATACAGCTTCATTTTGAAGGAGTTGAGACGGCGTTTCATTGCTGGCTGAATGGAAACTATATTGGTTACAGCGAGGACAGTTATACTCCTGCGGTATTTGACATTACCAATGAGGTGAGCCAAGGCGTCAATAAGCTTGCGGTGGAGGTTTACCGTTTTTCAACCGGAAGCTGGCTTGAAGATCAGGATTTTTGGAGAATGGGCGGTATTGTGCGTGAAGTGGCTTTGACGGCGATTCCCCAAATACATATACGTGATGTTGACGCGGCGGTGGATTTGACAGATGAATATAAAACCGGGAATGCAAAGGTGCGCATTATGCTGGACATGGCGGCAGAGACGGGAGAACAAGGCGGTTCTGTGTTAAGGTGGAGACTGTCAGATAAAGAAGGGAAAGAGGTACAGTGCGGAAGAAAAACAATTGATAAGTGGAGTGTGAATGAAGCCGGAATCAAAAAAAGCTTTGTGGAGTTTGATATCCGTGTTGAAAATGCATATCTGTGGAGCGCGGAGTGTCCTTATCTGTATCAGCTTCTTCTGACGGTTCAGGATTCTGAGGGTAACTGTATAGAGGCTGTGGGGCAGCAGATCGGTTTCCGCAAGGTGGAAATTAAAGATGCGGTTCTCTGCTTTAACGGGAAGCGGTTGATTTTGAACGGTGTGAACCGTCATGAATTTTCCGGACGCAAGGGACGTGCCATCGGACAGGATGAGATGGAATGGGATATCCGTTTTTTAAAGCAGAATAATTTCAATGCGGTACGAACCTGTCACTATCCAAATCAGAGCAAATGGTATGAGCTTTGCGACAAATACGGTATCTACGTAATGGATGAAACGAATTTGGAAACACATGGGACGTGGCATATGCAGGAGTTTTCTCATACGCTCCCTGGTGACTTTCCTGAGTGGAAGGCGGCGTGTATGAGCCGGGCAGAGGCAATGCTGGAGCGTGACAAGAATCACCCGTGCATTTTTTCATGGAGCGTGGGGAATGAATCATGGAGCGGTCAGACCCTTTATGATATGAGTATGTATTTCCGCGGCAGGGATTCATCACGGCCGGTGCATTATGAAAATGTATGCCATGACAGAAAATGGGGCGGAACGACGGATTTTGAAAGCAGGATGTACGCAACACCGCAGATGGCGCAGGAGTATTTGGATAATAATCCAAAGAAACCGTACATTCTTTGTGAGTATTCACATGCAATGGGAAATTCCTGTGGAAACCTGAAAAAGTATACGGACCTATTCGAGAAATATCCGCAATATTGCGGCGGCTTCATATGGGACTATATAGATCAGTCTTTGTATAAGAAAAATATATTTGGTGAAGAGGTTCTTGCCTATGGGGGTGATTTTAACGATCGTCCTACGGACTATAATTTCTGTACAAACGGTCTTTTGTATGCGGACAGGACATATTCGCCAAAGGTGCAGGAAGTGAAATATCTTTATCAGCCGTACCGGCTGTACCCGGAAGAGGACGGAATCACGGCGAAGAGCAGGCAGTTGTTCGAGGACGGTTCTTTGTATATGCTTTGTTGGAGGGTTGAGTGCGAAGGGGAACTAATGAAAGCCGGACATGTACCGTTTCAAATAAAGCCGGGTACAAAGAAGAAGTTTTTCTGTGACATGTCAGTACCGGAGAAGCAAGGCGAGTATGTATTGACGGCGTCTTTGACACTTAAGGAAGATTCGGAGTGGGGAGAAGCGGGACATGAGTTGTGCCAAGGGCAGAAGATTCTAAAGAAACAGGGCGGAGACAGTCTGTGCTGTGCGGCAGCCGTGGAGGAAGAGGCGCAGATTATTGATGGGGATACAACGTTCTCTGTGAGAGGCGGCGACTTCCTTATCCAGTACCAAAAGAAGAGCGGTAAGCTGACATCGCTAAGTATTGGTGGAAAAGAGCTTGTGTATGACCCGGTGAATACGATAAAACCTGAATTTTGGCGTGCGCCGACAGATAATGATGAAGGAAATCATATGAAGGAGCGGTGCGGTTTTTGGAAAACGGCATCTTTATATCCGAATGTTAAAGAAGTAGAATGTTATAAGGAGGGCGGCGCTGCAGTTGTGTCTGCCAAGTATTATCTGGGGCAGCAGGCAGTCTGTGCTATGACGCATGTTATACGTGCGGACGGAACAATCAGCATTCATGAGACATTGGAGGGACTTGACGGTCTTCCTGAACTTCCGTGCTTCGGATTGTCATGGAAGCTTCCGAAAGCTTTTTCCAACATATCCTGGTACGGTAAGGGGCCTGAGGAAACGTATGTCGATCTGATTTTGTCAAGATTAGTTGACACATTTTCCTCAAGGATTTTGTATCCTAT
>CANAZK010000066.1 GCA_947366105.1 uncultured Lachnospiraceae bacterium
TCTTCCGATCTGCAAATGAATCCGGATCTAATGTTCCGTCTAAATGATACTGGTTAAAATACTTCGTCATTTCTTTCCCTTCATCTGTAAATGCCCAGTGTGTGAAGTTGCCTTCGTCATCAATTTTGTAACCAGATTTTAATCCCCAAAAGCCGCTTAACATATAAGGATCTGTCCAGTGACCCGAATCAGAATAGAAAGATAAAGCATATCTGTCCTGACCTTCTTCCGTTTTAGGGAATTTTTCAAGGATTGCATTGATTGCATTATAGTAATCTTCCGGTGTTTTAATTTCCGGAGATCCGATTGCTTTCCATTCATCATAACGGATATGCGCGCATCTGTCCGGAAGTTCTACAATTGCTCCCATGAGAGTAGGCACATAGTAAAGTTTTTTCTCGCTGTCAAGGAACAGGCCATAGTGTTCTCCCATGCTCTTCTTGATATCAGCTCCGACTTTATCCATATAAGGCGTCAGCTCCACGGCTTTTCCCATTTTTGCAAATTTCTCTACCATGGAAAACGGTACATAAGTGATAACGTCAGGATAATCGCCCGATGCAAGCGCGAGATTGAGCGCTTCTTGTCCATCGCCGGAAACATGCTCCACGTTAATCTTTACATTAAACTCTTCTTCTAAGTACTTAAGGCTGTTTTCTTCTCCAGCTTTCTGTGCCTCCAATGGTGCGTAATAACCGCTCGCATCAAGAACATTGATTTCAAGTGTTTCCTCCGGTTTTTCCCATCCAAATCTGTTTACCTCACCGCTGCCTTTGAATGATGTTTCCTTTGGACCTTCGTTAGTTTCGGCTTTGCCGCCGCAGCCGGCTAACATGGATGCTGCTAAAACCGTTGCCAACAGCGCATTCATTAAACGTTTCTTTTTCATTTTCTCCTCTGATATCTGTACACCCAGATATCTGCCTCCTTATTCTTATTTAGGTTTATATAGGGAACCTATAACCCTTTTTATTATTACACGGCCAATCCGGCATAATAATCATCTTAATTTTTATTTATGTAAAATAATCTGGAGAAGTTATCTCCCTGCTGATTCCATGCGACTCCTGCAAGACCTGCGGAGCTGTCTGAAACGCTTACTCCGGCATACATAAGCTCATCTCCGCAGAAATCGCCATAGTCCATTTCTGCTCCAAATTGTTCACAGACATGATACTCTGCAGACGGTTCCAAGCCTTTCAGATAAATTCTTTCAAATTTCCCGTTGGCCGGCTGAGTGATTCTAAAATATGCCATCAACGCCTCTACGCCGTCTTCAGATACAACCATCCAAGCAGAGGAATTTGATTCAAACGGACTCTGCAGACGATAAAATGTTCCTTTCTGAATCAGCGCTCTGTGCTTCTTCATAAATTCAATCTGTCTTTTCATCACTTTCAATTCTTCTTCCGGAAGCTTTGTGATATCCAGCTCATAACCAAATGTACCGAAGTATGCCACATTTGCCCTCATATCAAGGGATGTGCTTCTGCGTGCCTGATGATTCGGCGATGCTGACACATGGCTTCCCATGCTGCTAAGCGGATACGCAAAAGAGGTTCCATACTGAATCTTAATTCTGTCTACTGCATCCGTATTATCAGACGTCCATGCCTGCGGTGCATAATACAACATTCCTGGATCAAATCTCGCCCCTCCGCTTGCGCAGGACTCAAAAAGAATATCTGGAAATTCCTGAATAAGACGTTCATATAAGCTGTATACCCCAAGGATGTATTTATGTCTTACTTTTCCCTGATAGACCTTGTCATTTCCATTAGAAAATACTTCTGAAAATGCACGGTTCATATCCCACTTTATATAAGAAACCGGCGCCTCTTTTAAGATTTTCCTCATCTGAGCATAAATGTAATCAACAACTTCCTGCTTTGAGAAATCCAGTACGTACTGATTTCTGCTGTGACAATAGTTTCTTCTAATGTCTGCAAGAAGCCAGTCCGGATGTGCGCGGAATAAATCACTGTCCTTATTTGTCATCTCTGGTTCAAACCAAAGGCCAAACTTCATTCCCATATTCTCTATTTTTTGTGCAAGTCCTTTGATTCCTCCCGGAAGCTTCTCAAGATTCGGATACCAGTCTCCAAGAGAACAGTTATCCGTATTTCTTTTTCCAAACCATCCGTCATCCAAAACAAACAGCTCTATTCCTAGTTCTTTAGCTCTGCCGGCAATATTGAGAATCTTTTCTTCGTCAAAATCAAAGTAAGTTGCTTCCCAGTTGTTGATAAGAACCGGTCTTTCTTTGTCGCGCCATTTTCCTCTTGCCAGCCTTGTGCGATATAATTTATGGAAAACCTGACTCATACCATTGCTTCCTTTGTCCGAATATACCATAACCATTTCCGGAGTTTGGAAGCTTTCTCCGTCTTTCAGCTCCCAGCGGAATTCATTTGGATGAATTCCAAGAACCACTCTTGTCACGTCATATGTATCAACTTCTACCTGAGCAAGAAAATCTCCGCTGTATACAAGGCTGAATCCAAGAGCCTCCCCACTGAACTCATCTGTGTTTTCACGTCTCAGCATAATAAACGGGTTGAACTGATGACTGCTGCATCCCCGCATACTGTATACGCTTTGAATACCGTAATTCAATTTTCTTGTATGCACATGGCGTTCTCTGATCCATGAACCGGCGAGTTCTGTCATTTCATAATTTCTATCAGGCAAATCCAAACATCCGCTCATGCAATTAAGAAGTGTGACTCCTTCAGTGTTTTCACAGACAAACCGCACATTTTTTGTAAGAACCGGAAGTTCTTCGTAAATGGTATAAGAAAGAATAATCTGCGTCTGAAGAATTTCATCCTCCAAAACAAGTTCCAGTGTATCTGCTTCGTCATCTGTTTCTACATACGTTGCCGGAAGTCCCTCCAGCGTTTTCTTACCTTTGAATATGTTATGACTTTTGTACTTAAAGTCTGCTACACGGCTTCCGTCTGCTCTTTCCAGTTCAAATGCCGGATATCTTGTATCTCCCGAACCGTAAGTGGGATACTCTTGGCGCAAATGTTCCAATGTAAATTTACTTTCCCCTTCATACGGATACGGAGCCATATCTCTTCTTGCATACTCCACCAAATATCCAAAATCTTCCCGGTCGTGCAGCCTGCGTCCATAGTAAACATGCCCCGGTTGTCCGTTTCTCAAGATTTTAATAATGTAGCTGATCTCATCATTATAAAGATGAAACTCTTTTGAGTTCTCGTGAAAACTAATTGACATGCTAATTTCCTTTCTTGCTTTATTTCCTTTAGTTGATTTAAACAATAACTTATTAAATTCTTATTAATAATTATACTGATTTACTGATGTTATCAAAGGGTACTATGTCATATTTACATGGAACTATGTCAAATATTATGTGTTTTGTACGCTTTATACCTATGTTAATAAAGATGCAGGTATGTACCAATGCCAGGCAGGACATTGGGCAATACGAACAGCTGGTCACTGAAACCATTCCTGTTCTTGATTTCATGGCACGACTCACCCAGCATATCCCGGAAAAACATTTCAAAATGATCCGCTATTATGGGATTTATGCCAGTCTCCTACTTCCCCTTCTTTTCTTCCATAGCCCCCTGTTACATGGCACAATCAATGTATCTGATACAGAAATGGAGGCGGTCACTATCAAACGAGTCACTGCCGCAGAACTTGCAAAGGAACTTCGGGAACTGTATATAAAAATTCTCAACACCTTCCCGGTTAAACTTATATCGCTGTACAAATAAAATTTTTCTTGCATTTCCTTATGCCATGTGTTATGTTGAAAACCAACTTAAGTGTTTCCAAACAGTTTCTCACTGTTTTAATGTATGATTCTTTGCCGTAAGGCATCTCATTTTCGGTATTTCCTTAGTCAGGATAACTTCCGTTTATGAACAGTTTTTAATATTTTTATTTTACATGGAGAGCTTTGCTTATGGCAGACTCTTTACTTAAGCAGTATTTCCCACTTATCCGTACGCGCGGGGAAATATTAGAACTCATTAACAAAGATGAACGCCTCTCTTCTATTTACCGTAGCTTGATTACTCCACAGCAGGAACACTTTTTAGATTTATGCACAGGTGCGAAAGGAGCCAAAATACTCTATGACTCTTTCTTCAAAACGACTATATTCACCATTTCAGACAGACTTCCGATACAGGGTTAAAGTTAAATATGCTGCTGGAATTCATCCTGATTCCTCTTGACATCTTCGCACGGATTCGTCAAAATAAAGAGGTAAAAACTTTTAATCAATTAGAGGCATGGATTACTTTTCTAAGTACTGATAAACCAAAGGTGATGATAGACTTGAAAACACTGAACAAAAAAGTCTTAACCTATCCGATTAAGACTTTTTTCCATGAAATGCAAATCCATATTTTTGTATTCTGTCTGGGTTAATCCCTTTCGCACTTAACGCAGCCTCATATTTCTTTTCCTCAATCTGTTTCAGCGTTGCCTGTACAGAATCCTCCAAATTCTTCAGCACATATTCTACAAAAGCTTTCTTTCCATCCTCATGCTTTTTCGTGAATACCACGCCTACATACACTTCCTGATACATCGTGCCCAACTTTTTCTTTAGATATTCAGAGTTTTTAATGATAAGAGCGTCGCCCTTTTCAGTCAGATTTACATTCTCAGACTGTTCAATCTGATTTCCCAGCACCTCCTGTATGTCAACAAACGCATGCTGCATGCTAAAATGTTCATATACATTTTGGGGACAAACAAATATATCCGCTTCTCCTGCCCCAACTAACGTTGTCAGCACCGTTACTGTATCCGGAGTCAGTTCTCCCTCTACGATATTTGTCTGCAGAATCACTTTATCATATTTCCCTGTTTTATTCATATACTTCTTCAATCCCGACTGAAATTCTTGCGTATCACTATTTCCGGCTCCTACTACCACCGCACTTACAAGAACGTTTTCCTGATTCGCACGGTATGCAGAATAAGCAACATTAATTATCACTCCTACTATCACCGGAACCAGCAGCCATATTTTATAATACGTCCACAAATAATCTATTTTTTCCATCAGGCTCATACCTTTCATTTTTTCTCTCATGTTTTTTCCCCTTTCTAAAACTTTTGTGAATTTACACAATTTTCTTGCTTTTATTTTCCATCTTTTGTATACTATCCGTTAGTTACTTTTACTATTGTACCATGACCGCAAAGCGGTTACGGTGCCTTTGGCAGATGCGCAGCAGCTTTCTGCGGTTCCGCAGAAACTGCACTATGCGCAATTGTATATTCGCACTTCGTGCTCATTATACCATACAAATGGTAAAGTACAAGAAATAAAATATAAAGTCACACGAAAGGAAGTACTATCATGAATCGTTTTTTTAATATGGATTCTACTTTTTGGCAATTTATGTCAAAAATAGGCGATTTACTTATTTTAAATATAATTTTTATTATCTCATGTATTCCTATTGTTACTATTGGAGCCTCTATAAGCGCTTTGTATCATATGTGCTTCAAGATACTAAGAAAAGAATCTCCTTATGTATGGAAAATATATTGGAAAACTTTTAAGGAAAATTTCAAACAAAGCACTATCATTTGGCTTTTTTCTCTTGTAATTATATACTTCCTCGGAATGGATTATTATCTCCTCATTTCTCAGGAGACGACGAATTTAGCTATTGTAAGAATTGTGTTTTGGATAATCGCGGGGCTTTTGTTCAGCATGTTTATCTACATATTTCCAATTATTTCACATTTTAAATGTACGCTGGGGCAAGCTTTAAAAAATTCTCTTTACATGACGCTTGGTCATCTGCCGTTTAGTATACTTCTCGTTTTTATTTTCGGCGGAATATTGTACCTTACAACAGTCTCGCCCAAAACATTCGCATCAATATTTGTACTTGCCATAACATGTGGATGTTCCTTCACAGCATATATTGCATGTGCCCTAATTAACCGTCTTTTTAAAAGATATGAACCAATTGAAGAAGAATAAGGTCATCCCTAAAGCCGTAACAAGGTTTTAGGGATGACCTTTTTTTTAACTCTGCCTATTTTCCATAATAGCTCTTCAGATAAAGCTCTTTAATTTCTTTCATCAGCGGATATCTCGGATTTGCACCTGTACACTGGTCATTGAACGCCTGCTCAACCATCTCGTCCAGCGTTTCAAGGAATGCCGCTTCTTCAATTCCCCACTCTCTGATGGTTTTTGGTATGCCGACTTTTCCTTTTAATTCCTCTAATTTCTCACAGAATAATTCTACAGTCTCATCATCATCCTTACCGCAGATTCCCGCAAATCTAGCTGCTTCAGCATATCTTGCCTTTGCTTTCGGATATTCGTATTGTGAAAATGTTCCCATCTTAGTAGGTACATCTGTCGCATTGTAACGAATGACATTTGTGAGAATCAATGCGTTTGCCACACCGTGTGGAATGTGGTGGAACGCGCCCAGCTTATGAGCCATTGAGTGATTAATTCCTAAGAATGCATTTGCAAATGCCATACCCGCAAGGCAGGATGCGTTTGCCATCTTTTCTCTTGCAACCGGGTCATTTGCACCGTTTTCGTATGCAGATGGCAAATACTCGAATACTGCTTTGATTGCCTTGAGTGCAAGACCATCCGTGTAATCTGTTGCCATGATGGATACATATGCTTCAATGGCATGTGTCATTACGTCAATACCGGAAGCGCTTGTTAGTCCTTTCGGCTGTGTCATCATATTATCCACATCTACAATTGCCATGTTTGGAAGTAATTCATAGTCCGCTAACGGCCATTTTACACCTGTCTCTGCATCTGTGATGATTGCAAACGGAGTTACTTCCGATCCTGTCCCTGAAGATGTCGGAATTGCTACAAAATAAGCCTTTTCGCCCATCTTAGGGAATTTGTATACACGTTTGCGGATATCCATAAAGTCCATAGCCATATCTTCAAAGTTTACATCCGGATGCTCATACATTACCCACATAATCTTAGCTGCATCCATTGCAGAACCGCCCCCAAGCGCAATAATTACATCCGGCTCAAATGCCGCCATCTGTGCTGTTCCAAGCTGCGCACACTGTAACGTAGGATCCGGCTCAACCTCATAGAAGCATGTATGCTGGATTCCCATCTCATCCAATTTCTGCTCAATTGGTTTTACATAACCGTTTTTATATAAGAAGCTGTCTGTCACGATAAATGCTTTCTTTTTACCCATCTCTGTTCCAAGTTCATCAAGCGCTACAGGCATACACCCTTTCTTAAAGTAAACCTTTTCAGGTGTTCTAAACCAAAGCATATTTTCTCTCCTCTCAGCCACTGTTTTAACATTAATCAAGTGTTTTACGCCAACATTGTCGGACACAGAGTTTCCGCCCCATGAGCCGCATCCCAATGTGAGGGACGGAGCTAATTTGAAGTTATAAAGGTCGCCGATTCCACCGTGGGAAGAAGGCGTATTTACTAAAATACGGCATGTTTTCATTGCAGCGGCATGCTTTGCAAGCTTCTCCGCCTCAGAAGGATGTACATAAATGGAAGCTGTGTGGCCATATCCGCCATCTGCTACAAGCTGCTCCGCTTTCGCAATTGCTTCGTCAAATGTCTTTGCCTTGTACATTGCAAGTACCGGAGATAATTTTTCATGAGCAAATTCCTCGGAAATATCGACTGATTCCACTTCTCCAATGAGAATCTTCGTGGCTTCTGGAACATTAACACCTGCCAAAGCTGCGATTGCATGCGCTGTCTGGCCTACAATTTTGGCATTCAACGCACCGTTAATAATAATCGTCTTACGAACCTTTTCAATCTCATCTTCCTTCAGGAAGTAACATCCGCGATACATAAATTCTGCTTTCACCGCATCATATACTTTCTCCAAAACTGTTACAGACTGCTCAGATGCGCAAATCATACCATTATCAAATGTTTTTGAATGAATAATTGAGTTTACCGCCATTTTAATATCGGCTGTATCATCAATAATAACAGGAGTATTACCTGCTCCAACGCCAAGCGCCGGTTTTCCCGAAGAGTAAGCCGCCTTTACCATGCCCGGACCGCCCGTTGCAAGAATAATATCCGCGCTCTTCATAACCTCATTTGTCAGTTCAAGGGAAGGAACGTCAATCCATCCTATAATTCCTTCCGGCGCTCCCGCTTTCACTGCCGCCTCAAGAACTACCCTTGCAGCCTCAATGGTACATCCTTTCGCTCTAGGGTGAGGACTGATAATAATTGCATTTCTTGTCTTCAGCGCAAGCAACGTTTTGAAAATAGCTGTGGATGTCGGATTAGTTGTCGGAATAACCGCTGCAACAATTCCGATCGGCTCCGCAACTTTCTTAATTCCAAATGCTTTGTCCTCCTCGATCACACCGCATGTCTTTGTTGTTTTATATGCATTGTAAATGTATTCTGCCGCATAATGGTTTTTAATAATCTTGTCTTCAACAACGCCCATTCCCGTTTCCTCTACCGCCATCTTAGCTAACGGAATACGCTGCTTATTTGCCGCCATTGCAGCTTCATAAAAGATTTTGTCCACCTGCTCCTGTGTAAATGTGGCAAATACTCTCTGCGCCTCTCTCATCGCATCCATCTTCGCCACAAGTGCTTCCACGCTGTCAATAATTTCCGGCATCATTTCTTCTTTTTTAGCCATTATTAAATCCTCCTTCGAGTTAATTATATTTTACTTTATATTGTAAGTATATTTTATTGTTAAATAATTGTCAATTGTTTTTATGATATTTTTTTAACAAAGTGTAATCTTCTACATTACGCATAAAAATCAAAAAATGTTCTCTGCTTTTTGTACATTATATACAAAAATCTATCTTCCCTTTTCCGGCTGCAATAAATCCAACGTCTGATGCCGATTCCCCTGGAAGAAGCGCGCCGTTATATTCCATGGATGTAATATGCAATATATTCCCTTCCACAGCATACACACCATTCCAGCTATCCGTTATTCTGAATTCCCCCTCAAACGGAAGCTCTATCTCCCAATCGTTACATGCATTTCCCGACACATTCTTAATTGTAAGGTCATACTGGCACACATTTTCTCCGTCCGCCTCCCAGCTGTTTTTCAGTCGAACAGTAACCTCCATACCACCGCTGGTCATAGTATACGCACCCTGCTGTGTCTTCCTATCCGTACTCTGTGTGTCTTCGCCCTTATTATTCTCCGGCTTTTCTTCCTTACTTCCGGCAGTCAACATCTGATAAAGCCATCTTCCGGATTCACTCAGATCATCCTGCGTAAAGCCGCTTACCTTGCTGCAGGAACTGTCAAATATTGCCGAAGTTTCATCCTTATTCGACAGGTTCCATGCCACATAGCTAATTCCGCAGCTGTCAAGCAATGTTGTCCACTGCTCTGCCTGTCCCTCATCAATAGCACCGTTTCCGCTTGCATCACAAATCCCGTATTCAGAGACAAACACCGGAAGTCCGTCCTCTATCGCCCGGGTCAGTCTTCCCCGAAGATCGTCCGTATGTGTAGCCGCATAAAAATGAAGTGTATACATCAAGTTGTCATACCCGGTAATCGGGTCTGCCGCAGCCTCATCCACAAACTGGGACCAGTTAGGAGTCCCTACAAGTATAACCGCATCTTCATCATTGGAGCGGATGACGCCAATGACCTCCTCGGCATAAGCTTTAATCTCACCCCAGCTCGTACCACCGTTCGGTTCATTGCATATTTCGTAGAGTACATGATTCTCCTTTGCATACTCTTCTGACAACTCCGCAAAAAAATCCTTTGCCTCTTCTATATTCATATTCGGGTTGGAATCCGACAAGATATGCCAGTCTATGATTACATAGAGATCCTGAGTTTTTGCATACGCTACTCCGTCACGTATCAGCCCCTTTAGATACTCCTTATCTCCGTCACTGCAATATCCTCCCGATTCCGCCGTATACATGGCAAGGCGTATCACATTGGCTCTCCACTCCTTACGAAGCTGCCGGAAACATTCTTCATTTACATAATCCGGGAACCATGCAAGTCCATGCGTACTGATGCCTTTAAGCTGCACGGGTTCCCCGCTGCTCCCCACAAGCTGCGTCCCATCTACACTGAGCGCCCCAGTAACTGACGGAGCGGCAATTACATATTCTGTTTCCTCGGGCCCCTTATCCTCTTTCTCCTCACTTTTCCTTTCTTCCTGCTCCGTTTCTGCCTTTTCACTCTGAGTCGCAGCATTTTCCTTCTTCTGATTTCCACAGCCCATGAAAAAAAACATGGACAGTATCAAGCACAACACACATACAATAATCCTTTTCTTTCGTTTCATTGACCGTCTTCTCCTTATGTCTGCTAAATATAATATATATGTAGTTTATCACAATCAGCGGGCAATGTATATACCATGGATTGCAGGCTCTTCGATTCCGTTTTATGTTTTCAGGTACAAAAAAAGAGCCGATGCTCCGGTAAATTATTCATCTACCGGCGCAACAGCCCCTATAAATTACTCTTAAACCAACTCAAGAAGTACTTCCATAGCAGCGTCACCTTTACGTAATCCAATTTTTACGATTCTTGTGTAACCACCGTTACGGTTCTCATATTTAGGAGCGATTTCGTCAAATAATTTAGCAACCAAATCAACTTCCTTAGCTTTTCTCTTCTTACCGTCTTTTACCTCAACTACCGGGTAAAGAACTTTAAGCATCTGTCTTCTTGCGTGTAGTCTTGAAGGCAAATCTTTTTTGATCGTTTTCTCAACTTCATCATAAACAGTTACTTTCTTACCGTCTACAACCTCTTTTACTCTCTTGCCGTCTTTGTCTTTACGTGCAACTTTAGCCATAACTTTCACTTCTTCAAAGTTATCTCTCTCTTTTACAGCTAAAGCGATTAGACCTTCAGCAACTTTACGGATTTCTTTTGCCTTTGCTTCTGTCGTAACAATTTTACCGTTATTAATTAATGCTGTTACCTGATTTCTGATTAATGCTTTTCTTTGGCTTGATGTTCTGCCAAGTTTTCTATATTTTGCCATTTCTATTATCCTCCATTTAACACGTGGTTATGCTTCTTCGGGCTTACTAGCCATGTGCTGCAAGGCAGTGTTCCGAGATACGTCTCAAAGCGCCCTGCTTATGTGTTCTGCTTTTACTCTTCTTCTTGGCTCAACTCCAAACCAAGTTCTTTTAATTTAGCTAACACCTCTTCTAAAGATTTGCGTCCAAGATTGCGGACTTTCATCATGTCCTCTGAAGTTTTGTTAGTAAGTTCCTCAACCGTATTGATTCCCGCTCTCTTTAAGCAGTTATATGAACGAACAGAAAGTTCTAATTCATCAATACTCATTTCTAACACTTTTTCTTTCTCATCGTCTTCTTTTTCAATCATAACCTCTGCTGCCTGAGCAACCTCAGATAAGTCGATGAATAATTTCAAGTGCTCATTAAGTACTTTAGCCGCAAGACTCACTGATTCATCCGGAGCTAATGTACCGTTTGTATAAACATCAAGTGTAAGTTTGTCAAAGTCAGTAATCTGACCGACACGTGTATTCTCTACTGTTAAGTTTACACGCTCAACAGGTGTGTAGATAGAATCAATCGGAATAACCGCAATCGGCAATTCACCGTTCTTATTCTTGTCTGCACTCACATATCCTCTTCCATTTGTGATTGTAAGCTCCATATACAGCTTGCTGTCTGCTCCGCCGTTCATTGTAGCAATTACAGTCTCCGGATTCATAATCTCAATATCAGGATCTACCTGGATATCTGCCGCCGTTACAACACCTTCACCTTCAAACTCAATGTATGCAGTCTTAGGTTCATCTGTCTCAGAAGTATTTTTAATAGCTAATGATTTCAGATTCATTATGATCTCAGTAACATCTTCCTTTACTCCCGGAACTGAACTGAACTCATGTAAAACCCCATTGATTTTCACATGACTGATAGCCGAACCAGGAAGGGACGAAAGCATAATCCTTCTTAAAGAGTTGCCCAGTGTTGTGCCGTAACCTCTTTCCAAAGGCTCCACAACAAATCTTCCATACTTTTTATCTTCTGAAATTTCTGTAATTTCAATATTTGGTTTATTAAAATCAAACACTACAAGGTCCCTCCTTTGGGGTTAATAAAATATTGAGGGTGAATTTCTAAATAATCCTTATGGATTATTTAGAATATAATTCGACGATCAACATTTCGTCTACCGGAACATCAATCACTTCACGGAGCGGAAGCTCTTTCACGATACCCTTCAAGTTTTCTGCATCTACATCTAACCATTCTGGTACTAATCTTCCGCCTGTTACCTCCAAGATATCTTTGTATCTCTGAGAACCTTTGTTCTTTTCTTTGATTTCGATTGTATCGCCAGCTTTTACTAAATAAGATGGGATATTAACCTGTTTGCCGTTTACTAAAACGTGCTTATGGTCAACAATCTGTCTTGCTTCTCTTCTTGTTCTTGCAAAGCCCATACGGAATATAACGTTGTCTAATCTTGACTCAAGAAGAATCATAAGATTATCACCTGTCATGCCGTTCATTTTAGAAGCTTTTGCAAAATAATTTCTAAATGGTTTTTCTAAAACGCCATAGATGAATTTAGCTTTCTGTTTTTCACGCAGCTGAAGACCATACTCGCTCATTTTTCTATTCGCTCTTTTTAACTGTCTGTTAGATTTTTTATCAATTCCTAAATAGATTGGATCCATGCCTAATGAACGGCATCTTTTAAGAACTGGAACTCTATTTACTGCCATGTTTTTTCCTCCTAAATATTTGCGATATCCGCTAGCCGCCGCCTTTCCCGCTCACAGCAGGAATCCGCGCTGCAGCTGCTCATTAGACTCTTCTACGTTTTGGTGGACGACATCCATTGTGTGGTACCGGAGTTACGTCTTTGATACTTGTTACATCAATTCCGCATGCCTGAAGCGCACGAATAGCTGCTTCTCTACCCGAACCAGGTCCCTTAACCATTACGTCTACTGATTTAAGACCATGTACTAATGCCGCCTTAGCCGCTGTTTCAGCTGCCATCTGAGCTGCATATGGAGTAGATTTCCTTGAACCTCTAAATCCCAGACCACCGGCACTTGCCCATGATAAAGCATTTCCCTGAGCATCTGTTAATGTAACGATTGTGTTATTAAAAGATGACTGGATATGTGCTTGTCCGCGTTCAACGTTTTTCTTGACACGTTTTTTTGTTACTTTTTTTGCAACTTTTTTAGCCATTTAAACTAACCTACTTTCTTCCTTATTTCTTTTTATTTGCTACTGTTCTCTTAGGACCTTTTCTTGTTCTGGCATTTGTCTTTGTCTTCTGACCACGAACAGGAAGCCCTCTTCTGTGACGAATGCCTCTATAACATCCGATTTCCTGTAATCTCTTGATATTGAGGGCGATTTCTCTTCTCAAATCACCTTCTACCTGATAGCTTTCATCAATTACAGCACTGATTGTCTTTACTTCTTCGTCTGTCAAATCCCTGCAGCGAGTATCTGGATTCACTCCTGCTTTTGCTAAAATTTTGTTTGAACTTACTCTACCGATTCCGTAGATATAAGTCAGACCAATCTCTACACGTTTGTCTCTTGGTAAGTCTACACCAGCAATACGAGCCATGTAATTTTCCTCCGTTTTGAATCTTAGTTAATATTGTCCCTAATTGGGAAGCCTTCGCTTCCAGCTGCTAGATACTACAGCCTTTCCCGGAAATGACACCGGGTATTATAA
>CANAZK010000067.1 GCA_947366105.1 uncultured Lachnospiraceae bacterium
CGACAGCTATATTAGAATAGCACACCGCCTTTCTTCTGTCAACTACTTTTTTGAATTTTTTTAATTCTTTTTTCTTTCTATTTCTCAATAAAAAGTTCTTAGCAAAAAAGCAGGGAGCGCCGCTTTATCAACTGAGCAAATCAGTTATTTTGCAGCACTCCTTTTTATTCCGACAGGGGATGAGAGAATCGAACTCCCGCTAAGAGTTTTGGAGACTCCTGTCATACCATTTGACCAATCCCCTATGTGCTATTTTAACCGTACAAAACGGCTACTTGATATTTATACCACAAGCAGCCGTTTTTGTCAATGTTCATTATTTAATTTCAGCCAATACCTCCGTCCGATACATCTAGTGCGGTTTAAATCCCTCTCCCCGCACTTCATTAGACTCCATTGTAATCAAAAATGCCTGTTTGTCAACTTCTTTAACTGCTTTCTGTACTTTATGCATTTCCTTATTACTGCAGGCGCACATTACAACCAGTTTCTCCTCGCCGGTATAGCTTCCAACCGCGCGCAGGAACGTACAGCCTCTCTCTGTCATTTCGTCAATTTTGGCTGCAACTTCATGACCGTGGTCTGTAACGACAAGCGTCATTTTACCTGCGTCAATTCCATACATCACTTTATCTACTACGGTAGAAAGAATATATGTCAAAATCAATCCATAGATGATGCTGTTAACGTCTCCGAACAGCATGCCTCCGGCGCCGACAATAATTAAGTCTGTAGCAAACGTAATTTTTCCTAACGACAGATGCGGCTTCAATACCCGGATAGACATAATAATAAAATCCGCGCCGCCGGTAGACGTATTCCTCATATAGATCATCGCATAACCAAGTCCTGAAATAACACCTACACAAATCGCCGACAGCATTCTTTCACCGTCATATACCGGAAACATCGGAGCCACATAGTCCATCAAAGGCCATGCTATCAGCATTGTTTTAATTGAACGGAATAAAAATTCCTTCCCAAGCAATTTATAGCACATCAAAATAATCGGTATATTGAGCACAATGGTCATAATACCGATAGGCAATCCGAATAGATGATAAAATATCAAGGCAATACCTGAAATTCCTGCCACCGGAAAACCTGAATTCGCCGCAAAATTATAAACCCCTATTGCAATCAGCAGGTTTCCCACAATATCAACCATAATATCAACAGCAAATTCCTTTACTTTATTTTTTTCCATACTGCTCTCTCCTCCTTTAAAAAAAAGAGCATGCAAATTATAATAAATATAATTCGCTGCTGCTCTTCTAAAATTTAGTATATGCTTAAAAATACTGATTGTCAACCGGCTTTCCACCATTTTTAAAGTATAGTATCATCTCATTTGTCAAGCTGATATTTCTCTCCTGTACCGGAATCTCCTCACGTTCAAACCACTCTGCAAGCGCAAGCTCATTCTCATCCAGCGTAATTTTATCATCCCCGTCCAAATCACAATAGAATCCCATGAGCAATGTGTCTGTAAACGACCACGGCTGACTTTTATAGAATCTGATATTTTTTACTTTAAGTCCGACCTCCTCCATCACTTCACGCCGCACGGTGTCCTCCACGGTCTCTCCTATCTCCGTAAACCCGGCAAGAAGCGCATACTTCTTATACTCGCGCCCTGCATATTTTGACATGAGGATACGGTTTCCATCAGTCACTCCGATAATCACCGCAGGGCAAATCTTCGGATATTCCATCTGTCCGCATGCCTCACAACGCATCATCCTCTCGGCTTCATCATGTTTCATTGGTTTTCCGCATCTCCCGCAGAATCTGCGGCTTTCATACCATTTTGCAAGCTGATACCCGGTAATGCCCGCAAATGCCATATGCTGCGGCTTTGCCGTACGGAAAATCTGCGGATTTTCCATGTGATAGTCGGAAAGTCCGCTGTATACAGCTTCATTTACCAAATAAAAGGTATCTTCATCAATGGAGAATAAATATGTATAATGTTTATATATATGTTCATTCTCATTTTCCAGTTCACTAAATGTGGGAAAAGTAATACTCCCACCCCTCTCTCTAAGAAAGACCTTATCATCCTTACATATCAGCACATAACTGTCCGGTCTCGGAGGAACCGGTTTATATTCGTTTCTATAAATATTCGGTTGTATATCCTGTATCATCTTATCATCCCCGCATCTTTTTTACGCTATTATACCACCATGCCGGATTACTGGCAAAAGTATTTCCAAAGCCCATTGAAGGCGATGTAATTACAAAGCTTTTTTCTTACAATTTGCGTTTTTTGGTTGATTTTTGCAAACAAAAATGAGAAAATATATATAATAATAGACGGAAAGAGAGGAATCCTTATGACACAAAATATTTTGTCTCAACTTGAAACTGCAATTAATAATAGTAATTACACGGTTGCCCTATGTGGTTCAGGGTGTTTAAAAGAATGTGGTTTATATGAGTTGAAGTCTCAGGAACATGCATATGCAATCGAATCCAAGTACGGAATCTCCCCTGAGTATTTATATACAAGTGCCTACTATTCTTCCAGACCCAAACAATTTTTTGATTTCTATAAAAATGAATTGTTGACTCCGGAAAACCCTCCAAGTCCAACCTCAATAGCGCTGGCAGCAATGGAAAAAAAAGAAAAATTAAACTTTACTATTACGAGTAATATCTTTAATTTTCCGCAGCGTGCAGGATGTAAAAATGTAATCAACCTACACGGTCATATTTACAACAATTACTGTACAACCTGCGGTCATAACCACTCTGTCGAATACATAAAGAATTCCGATTCCATTCCTTTATGTGAAAAATGCGGCCGTGCAATACGTCCCGGAGTATCTTTCTTCGGTGATATGATGGACAATGCCCTTATTACCAAGGCTATCGAAGAGATAGAGAAATCGGAACTGCTGCTTCTCCTCGGCACTACCTTGCGCTCGGAAGTATTCCATCACTTTTTAAACCATTTTAACGGTCATACTTTGGCTATAATACATGAGGATGAAGATGTGTCCGACAAGAATGCTGATATTGTGATTTATTCACAACCAAAGAAAGTATTTCACGAACTGGGATATATTTAAAATCGTATAATCCCACGAGAGTTTTCTATGATTTAAAAAAGAAATAGATACCCTCAGTTTACAAGGGGACACACGCCTCAAAACGGGATAATTCCGCTATTTTCTGCGTTATCCTCAATCGGCGTACGTCCAGTACGCCTCAATCGTCTGCCTGAAAAATAGCGGAATTATCTCCGTTTGAGGTCGAAGAGTCATACAGAGATAAATTTTGTGGTCTGCAAGGCGCTTGAACAACGCGTACAGGGCGTACGCGGAGCGAAAGCAACGAAGCAGGATGCAAAATTTACTCTTTACTGACCGTGTGTACTCTTGTACACTGAGGGTACACTGTTTTGGGCAGATCTCCTTCCAACACGTCCCTACAGCGGCTCTATTTCTTTTTTATTTTTCACTTTCGCTTTTTTAAAATTTCGGTCAACAGTATTCCGGCCGCACCTGCAAAAATAAAGACATCCGCAAGATTAAAAGTGATATTTTCCAGTTTTTTTAAGCTGCACCTGAATCCAAAATAATCTACTACATACTTTCTTACAAAACGATCATAAAGATTACTGATTGCTCCGCCAAGCATCAGGCTCAAACTTACCTTCTCAATATTTTCTCCCTTTTTACGAAGCTGCCTTACATATAATACTGCCATGGGAACGATTGCCGAAAACGACAGCCATTTTACCGCAGCCGGGTAATCCTCCAAAAGATTCATTGCCATACCCTCGTTACGCACATGGCGCACTAAGATTTTGCCTTTCAGTACCGGTATTTCTTCTCTAGGCGAAATATTCCTTTCTACATAACGCTTAGCTCCCATGTCTGTAATCAGCAGTCCGATTAAGAGCCCTATGCATAACGCCGTCATAATTAATCCTCTTTTATATTTTCCAATTCAGCCTCACGCGCGGCAATTTCGTTCTCTCTTTCCTCAATTACTTCACATAACTCCAAGCAATCGCCGTCGATTACTTCGCCGCTTTTGTACTTTTCATAAAGCATGCGCCCCAAATCGCGGAAATCTCTTCTGTTATTCTTTTCAAGCGCACGAATCTTACTTTTCACCTTCTGTGTCCCGATTACCTCGTCTACCCTTTTCCCTACTGTCTCTGCTGCATCGCTGATCCCATCAACAATATCTTCAAAAATTTCTTTCATTTCTTTCCTCCTCCTGTTATCTTGTCAAAACGACCGAAGCACCTCAAACGTACTATAAAGATTCAACGTACCATATCCCCACTGTCTGTTTGGGAAATCCTCTGAGTCCACTCTGTCCGTTCCAAGTATAAGCAGATTCTTTATCTGCCCCGTATCTACATTACGTCTGCCAAATCGATAGTAAAGCCACTCCATCAAAAGCGCCGATGCACCTGCCGTGACCGCTGTGGAAATACTGGAACCGCTTCTCTCGGCAAACTGATTCCTGCTTACCGCGCCCGTTACATCGACTCCAGGCGCTGCAAAGTCTGGTTTTATATTTCCATTTCTAGTATACCCTCTTCCCGAATCAATAGCAATACTATTATTGCTGCCGTTATAATTCGCCACCGTCATGGCATTTTGCACACATCCCGGTTCTGTTATTGTATAATCAGGATTGGACAAGAGAAAAAAGGCTTCCCCTCCAAGAAATTCTCTCATCGGAAGCCACATATGGAAATTACCGTCCGCTATCTGATTCGCCTGTACGTCAACACGCCATATTCCTACCGTAGGATTCTCAAACCGTATGAATATAAGTTCTGAATTCGTACGTTCCACAAGGAGGCGGTAATCAAGATATATTACTGTCCGTTCAAATACAAAAGAATAAACTTCGCTTGACCCACTCTGCCTTAAGGGAACAAAGGGTATGCGTTCCCCTCCGGGAGATACAATCGATACCGTAAAAATATTAGGGATATCCGTCCACATCTCCATCGTGAATCCTCCCACATTCTCCCCGACTCTTATCTCAATACTCTCCGCCTGATTCGCTTCCTCCACCTTTCCAAGATAGTGATGTCTTTGATTGGCTTCGTTCCCTCCGCCGAGCACCACTGCCGTACTATATGAATTCGAATAGTGGGAAATAATATTTCCAAGCGGCGAACTTCCATTGTGGTCGCCCTGATTAGTCCCAAGAGCAATGCATAATACAACAGGTATATTATTTTTTCTCGCAAGAAGCTCCAAGTAACGCATGGCCAGCATAATATCATTTTCCTGATAGCATTTGGCTTCTTCATCTATAAAATAAAATTGTTTCAAATATGTTTTCGCTTCTTTCAGCTTAACAATTCCAATCGTTGCCCGCGGCGCCGCGCCAAAAAAACCGGCTTCTACATTTTCGCCCCCTGCCGCCACGCTTGCCACAAATGTACCATGACTATCCTCATCCGTACTGGGAACCTTTTCCCTGGGATTATCGCTTTGCAGCGCCTCATTAATCATGGTTCTCGTATATTCGCTTCCATACATGAACCCCTCCGGCGGTTCCCCCTCCTGAATAGTCTGATCCCAAATCGCGGCAATTCTCGTACTCCCATCCTCATTTCTGAAAATCGGATTCTCATAATCAATCCCTGTGTCAATAATTCCGATCATAACCCCTTCCCCTTTCAGTTGAAGAGTCGGATAATTTTGTACCTGAGAAATTCCCGCCTGGTTCAACGTCTCCGTATCAAGAAGTGTATAGCATTTCGGAATAGCGGAATAGGTAAACCGATCAAGGCTTATGGGATCTGCATATATTTTATTGATATACACCGAACGGTAAAAAAATCCCATATCCTGTTCGCATATTCTTTCTTTGGGGATCTGTTCCATAATGTATGGAATCTCTCTTTCGTATATAAAATCTCTGTAATCTTCCGACATAATCTGTTCCCTGCATGTGGCGAGTTCTTCTGTCATAAAAACCTCTGCTTTTTTTATTAATATATGAAAAAAACACCATATCTGAACCGATATAGTGCTTTTCACCTATTTTATTTACTTCTGCTCCAGCAGCGCCTGCCCCCTCATCATAATGAGCGGACCTCCCGTTCCATCTATGTACGCCCTCGTAATCGTTACCTGACCGATGTTATCATCCTTTGGAATCTCATACATAATATCCAGCATGAACTCTTCAATTATTGAGCGCAGCGCCCTTGCACCCGTATCCTTTTTCATCGCCTTTTCCGCAATCGCTGTCAAGGCATCATCCTCGAATACAAGCTTTACTTCATCCAGCGCCAAAAGCTTCTGATATTGTTTTAAAATAGCGTTTTTAGGCTCCTTTAAAATCTTGACAAGCTTATCCTCATCCAATCCCTGAAGGGTAAAGATAATCGGAAGACGGCCGATGAATTCCGGTATCATGCCGAATTTCCTCAAATCCTCTACCGTCACCTTTTCCAAAATATTCTTTTCCTTATCATATTTATCCTTCAGATCCGCCTGGAATCCCACGGACGCCTGCTTATTCAGCCGCTCTTTGATTATATCCTCCAAGTCAGGAAAAGCCCCGCCGCAGATAAAAAGAATATTCTTCGTATTTACTGTTGTAAGAGGCGCCATTGCATTCTTACTGTTTGCACCGACCGGCGCCTCCACCTCGCTTCCCTCCAGCAGTTTCAGCATACCCTGCTGCACCGATTCACCGCTTACGTCACGCTGATTTGTATTTTTCTTCTTGGCAATCTTATCAATCTCATCAATAAAAATGATTCCACGCTCCGCCTTCTCCACATCATTATCCGCCGCTGCAAGAAGCTTGGAAACCACGCTTTCAATATCATCGCCAATGTAACCCGCCTCAGTGAGCGACGTAGCATCTGTAATTGCAAGCGGTACGTCAAGAAGCCTCGCCAAAGTCTTTACAAGATATGTCTTGCCGCAGCCGGTAGGTCCAATCATAAGCATATTGGATTTTTCTATCTCAATCTCATCCATCGTATCAGTAGCAACACGTTTGTAGTGATTGTAAACTGCAACGGAAATAGCTTTCTTCGCATATTCCTGCCCTACCACATACTCATCAAGACTCGCTTTAATTTTATGCGGCGCCGGCATCTTTCTAATATCAAGAACCGGCTCCTCCTTCTTCTCTTTCGGCTTTTTCTGTTTAACCTTCTGCTGTTTTGGTATCATGTTATCCAAATCCGATACGTTAAACACCTGAACCCCAGGCATATTCATGAGCTTGCTCAAATCCAACTGTCCGCTGTTCATAACGTCGAAACTTTTCTGCATACAGTCAGAACAAATATTAATATGGTTTGGCATCTCTATCATTTTGCCCGCAATACTCTCCGGACGCCTGCACAACATACAGTATTTTTCGTAACCGTCATCCTCTTTCTTGTCATCTTCGGCCACATTCTCTACATTTTCCTCTTTTACTTCATCTAACTCAATTACATTATTTTCGTTATCCTGCATACCTATCCTTCCTTATTCACCAAGCATTCTCAAAAACTCTTCCTCTGAAATAATCGCAACCCCCAGCTCTCTTGCTTTTTTATTCTTGGAAGACCCTGATGTTGTATCATTGTTAATAAGATAATTTGTTTTTCCGGTTACACTTCCGGTTACTTTACCGCCTTTGCTTTCAATTACCGCCTTTACTTCATTCCTGTTGGCAAAATGCTCCACGCTTCCGGTAATTACAAAATTAATTCCTGCAAAAATCTGTCCGTCCTTCGGAATCTCTTCCTTGGGAATCGTCAGTTCTTTCAGAAGCTTTTTAAACTCCTCTACCCGGCGCTCATCTGCAAAATAATCTACAAACGCGTTCGCAATCACATCGCCTACGCCGTCAATCGCGTTTAATTCCTCAAGTGTCGCTCCCAGCATTTTTTCTACATCAAACTCAAACTCCCTGCAAATCATCTTTGCATTGGCAAGTCCGATATTGGCAATACCAAGACTGTAAATCACCTTCGGAAGCGTAGTCGTTCTAGCTTTTTCGACGCTTGCCTGTAATTTATTATACGACTTCTCGCCAAAGCCTTCCATACCTTTTATCTCTTCTTCATATCTGTCCAAATGAAAAATGTCCGCGTAGCTCTTAATAAAACCATTCATAATGAATTTCTCAAGAGTCGCTTCCGACATACCGTCAATGTTCAGGGCGTCTCTGCTTACAAAAAGAGAAAATGATTTGATACGTTTCGCCTGACATTCCGAGTTAATACAATAGAGCGCTTTCGCATTTCCCTCCTGTCTCACTTCCGTATCTCCGCCGCACACAGGACAGTGTACAGGTATATCCTTTACGCCGCTTCTTGTAAGGTTTTCAGCAATCTGCGGTATAATCATGTTGGCCTTATATACTTGAATTATGTCGCCAATTCCAAGCTCCAGTTCCTCCATAATACTAATGTTATGAACACTGGCACGGCTTACCGTAGTTCCTTCCAACTCAACCGGCTCAAAAACCGCCACCGGATTAATTAGCCCTGTTCTTGACGGACTCCACTCAATCTCCGAAAGCGTTGTCTCACGAATTTCATCCGCCCACTTAAACGCAAAGGAATCTCGGGGAAATTTTGAAGTCGTCCCAAGCGACTGCCCATAAGAAATATCATCATAGACAAGCACAAGTCCGTCCGACGGAACATCATTTTTCTCAATTGCATTCGCAAAAAACGCAACCCTTTCTTCCACCGTATCGGCGGTAACTTCATAATGCTCCACCACATCAAATCCCTGTGAAGAAAGCCAATTCATTTGCTCATTTCTTGAATTGCAAAAATCGACGCCGTCTGCCTTTACAAGGGAAAATGCAAAAAATCTTACATTCCGTCTTGCTGTAATTTCATTGTTTAACTGGCGCACGGAACCGCTGCACAAATTTCGCGGATTCTTGTATCTGGCATCCGCCTCCTCTATTTCAGCATTAATTTTTTCAAAATCCTGATAGCCGATAACCGCTTCGCCGCGTAGAATCAGCTCTCCTTCATATGCTATGTGGAGAGGCAGATTTTTAAATACCTTTGCATTATTGGTGATAACCTCGCCCACCTCTCCATTGCCTCTCGTAACCGCCTTCTTCAGTTCCCCTCCCTGATAAGTAAGAACTATTGTAAGCCCGTCAAGTTTCCAAGAAATGACCGCCTTCCTGTCTCCCAAAAATTCCTTCAGTCTTTCCACATCTTTCGTTTTATCGAGGGAAAGCATCTGCTTCTCATGCCTTTCCTTGGGAAGCTCGCTCAACACCTCGTAACCAACGTTGACCGTCGGGCTGTTGGCAAGGGTAATGCCAAGCTCTCTCTCAAGCTCCGTAAGCTCGTCATATAGTTTATCGTATTGCAGATTGCTCATAATCTCGGCGGCATCTTGGTAATATGCCCTGCCCGCTTCATTAAGAAGCTCGATAAGCTCCTGCATCCTCTTTCTTTTATGCTCCATGTTCTGCTCCTGTTCTATCATTCTGTCTCCGTCTTCCTGTCATTGAATCTCAGTTACAGTTTCATTCGAGGAATCTTTGATAAGCTCATAAAGTTCATTTATCTCTTCCTCTGTTACTTTTCGGTATTCTCCCGGCCTAAGATTCCCCAGTCTGATATTCATCACTCGGACTCTCTCTAATCTAATCACTTTATATCCAAAATATTCACACATTCTTCGTATCTGCCGATTAAGTCCCTGGGTCAGAATAATGCTGAATTTATACTTTCCAATCTGTTTTACTACGCATGGTCTTGTTACTGTATCGAGAATCGGAACTCCCATGCCCATCTTCTCTATAAATTCTTGCGTCACCGGTTTATCAACGGTTACTTTATATTCTTTTTCATGATAGTTCCCCGCCCGCATCATTTTATTAATAATGTCTCCGTTGTTCGTCATAAGAAGAAGTCCCTCCGAATCCTTGTCGAGCCTTCCTATATAAGTAATTCTCACCGGATAGTTTAAAAAACGGATGATATTTTTCTTCTCTTTCTTCTCCTCTGTGCAGACGATTCCAACCGGCTTATTCACCGCAAGCAGGATCATCTCACTTTCCTTGCTCACAACTTTCTTCCCTACTTTTATTTCTTGTGAAGAAAATATTTTCATGCCGGTCTCAGCACGCTTTCCATCCACAAAAACTCTTCCCGATTCAATCAGCCTGTCCGCCTCTCTTCGCGAACAGACGCCTGCCTCACTTAGAAATTTATTCAAACGAATTCGTTCTTCCATATATCCCATATTCTCCACTTCTTTTGAAAAACATATAAGATATATGATACTGTTTTACTTCCAAAAAGTCAATGTTTATGGTATAATCTGAACACTTGGCAGTTAAGTGTGGTTACAGTTCACACGTCAGTCGTACCCAGATAAATTTATGCTTGCATAAGAAGTTATCTGGGTACGAACGGACGAAGGGAGCGCCATTTTATGAGCAAAAACAGCTGCGCAGCAGCGATGAGCACTGAAAGTGCGGTTTTGCGAATGGCGCATGTGAACTGTAACTAAGTGTGAACTGTAATAGCAAGGTTTTCATGGAGGTTATTTATGCCGGCAGATTCATTTACAACCGAACCGGTTACAAAATTATTTTTCCGTTATCTGCTTCCGTCCATCGGAGGAACAATGGTAACGTCTATTTATATACTGGCAGACACTATTATTATTGGAAAAGGAATTGGAATTGATGCAATGGCGGCTCTCAATATCGTACTGCCGCTTTTCAATATCTTTTTCGGCACCGGACTCTTGTTCGGAGTGGGAGGCGCCGTTCTCATGTCCATCGCCAAAGGACGCGGCGACGTCGAAACCGGGCACCGCTATTTCTCAACCGCAGTCATATTAAATGCAATCACAAGCCTTGTCTATATGATTATTTTTATTATGTTTATGGAACAAATCGCTCGATTCTTAGGGGCAACCGACACGACTCTTCCGTATGTCATGGAATATGCGCCTTATGTGCTGTGGGGACTTGGATTTTTCTCATTTTCTACATTTTTACAGACATTTGTAAGAAATGACGGCGCGCCGAAGCTCTCAATGATTGCAGTGTCATTTGGCGGAATTTTAAATGTAATTTTGGACATTGTTTTTGTATTTCCTTTGAAAATGGGGATGGCTGGAGCAGCTATTGCAAGTGTCATCGGTACTACAACAACCTTTTTGATTTTAATTCTGCATTTCTTCTCAAAGAAAAACGGACTCAAATTTCGCTTAAGAGGATTTTCCCTATCCTTTGCGAGAAATATTTTCAAAAACGGATTCACGAGCTTTCTGCTGGAAGTGACCGCAGGACTTGTCATGTTCGTATTCAATCTGCAGCTTCTGAAATATGTAGGCGATGTAGGCATCAGCATGTACGGAGTCATAACCAACAGTGCAATTGTAGTAACATGCCTCTGCAACGGAATCAATCAGGCGTCTCAGCCGATTATATCCACCAATCACGGCGCGGGGCTTCATGAACGAATTCAAACCGTAAAGAGACTGGGAGTTCGCACTTCCCTTATCATCTGTGCTGTCCCGGCAATGTTAGGGCTTATTATCCCAAACTTATTCACTTATATTTTCTTAAATCCAAATGCAGAAATTCTAGCACTGTCTGAATCGGCTGTGCGGATTTATTTTACAGGTTTTTTTGTGACCGGGGCAAATATATTTATCATCGGATATTTCCAGTCTACCCTGAAACCTCAGATTTCTCTGCTTCTGTGCCTGTCAAGAGGCTGTGTGCTCAGTCTGTTATTCGTTTATGTCCTGCCATTGTTTTTTGATGTTGCCGGAATATGGGCTTCTATTCCGCTGGCGGAATACCTGACATTAGGCATGGGAATCTATTTCTTAAAGAAAACGAAAAGGAGGATTAACACATGATTTTATTGGAAATAAAAGATGTAAAGGAATGTATGTCCAAGCTTCTCTTAGCGGACGCCTTTGACCCTTTCCTTTTCATAGAAGGGGAAATTGTTACCTACAATACATTCAAAATGGACGGTTATCTGAAAAAGGAGTTCTTTACTTCCGAGGAAAACGAAGTGATTGGAAGCCGCAGTTATTCTCTTTGGAAAGACGTGCGTGAATTTTGTTTCTCTATTATCAAAGGAAAGAAAACGCCCTTAAGTTTTAAATTCGTATTCGGACTTTCCGATTCCAATATCGAAAAATTATTGAAACAGCAGGATCTGTCTTTTTCCTCTGCCGACGTGCAAGGACTCTATATCAACTTAAGATATGACGGACAGAAACTCTCATGCGTCACAGGAACCTCCATGAATCTATTCACAATGGATAAATCATTGGAACAGGCGTGGGATAAGATGGTGCACAAATTCTTTGTGCAGAAAGGAATTGAAATTGACGTTTAATAGTCGCATAAAAACACTCTCCAAACAGATGAATCTCGATGCCTTTAGGAGAGTGTTTTAGTTTTATGGCGATTGTCCTATGATATAAATTGCCTATTACAGAATTCTATGATTTCATTCCTCCTTAGTGCAACCGCCTCTTTATTCTCTATGGAACATAGACCAAGCCTACCACAACACTCAATTTCCAAATGTCCGTAAAAATGCTCAATACTTTCAATAATTCTATTACATTCTCCCATACTTGGCCCTGTTCTTAATGCCACAGAATATCCTTTCTTCCCACTCTTTATAGATGCGTGCGGTTCATGCGTGTTGCACCACGGGGTGCATCGATCAATAAAAACCCTAAACTGCCCCGGGATATCCGCCCAATAAGAAGGAGATACCAATATAATAATATCTGCCCATTCATAATTACCCATTACTTTGTCAACATCATCGTGTTGAATACATTTTGCCGTATTATGACAAATTCGACACCCCTTGCAGAAATGGATATCAAAATCATCAATGCATATATTTCGCACATCATATCGTTCTTTTAAGCAATCAGATACTATATTTACTATTTCAGCAGTTGCTCCATTTCTTACAGGACTGCAATTCATTATTAAAACCTTCATTTTATTTAACCTCGTAATTCTCAAATTATTTATCCTAATCCCACTGCTTTTTCCAAATAATCAGTAGAGAACTTCTCTAATTTTTCTCATTTCCCTCCAAACATTATCTCCATAGTTGCTCACCAAAACGGAAATAATCCCATTATTTGGATTGTATTCGGATATAAAGCTTACTCCCAGATCACAACCTTGGAAATACGCAAAATCTTTACCGTTGTGATTATCAATTATCCACATACCATAACCATAGTACCCTTCTTCTACGTCACCCCCATTCCCACGCTGCTTACTAAGCATATCTGAAACAAACGATTTTGAGATTAGATTTCCTCCTAGTAAATTAGTCCAAAAACCAATAATATCTCCTACCGTTATAAACGCACCACCTGCTCCAGTGCCTTTTACATCAACAGAAAATATATTTGTGCGATAGTCATTTGTATCATCACAATAAATATAGTTATTAGCACATTTTGCCGGCAGCCTATCCAGTTCATAATAACCCGTCGATTTCATATCGCATATATCAAAAATATTCTCTTTTAGATATTTATCAAAATACATTCCTGTAACCTTTTCAATAATCATTGCAAGCAAAACATATCCTGAATTATTATACTGAAATTTTTCTCCTTTTGGATACATCATAGGCTTATTTATAAATAGCGGAAGCAAATCGCTGTTATGTCTGATTT
>CANAZK010000068.1 GCA_947366105.1 uncultured Lachnospiraceae bacterium
TCCGAGAAGTTTATCCTGCATAAACGGCGCAATGAGTCCTCCTAGATTAGAACCGCCGCCGGCACATCCAACAACCACATCCGGATATTCGTCAATCATTTCCATGGCAATTTTGCTTTCCAGTCCGATAACCGACTGATGAAGCACAACCTGATTCAGCACAGAACCTAATACATAGCGGTATCCCTCGGTCATCGTTGCCTTCTCCACCGCCTCCGAGATGGCACAGCCAAGACTTCCTGTTGTTCCCGGATGATCTGCAAGAATCTTACGCCCTACCTCTGTCGTCGTGCTCGGACTGGGAATAATGTCCGCATCAAATGTTTGGATGACAGATTTACGGAACGGCTTCTGTTCATAAGAGCATTTCACCATATATACCGTAAGCGGGAGTCCAAAGAAAGAGCAGGCTTCCGCCAGCGCCGTTCCCCACTGCCCTGCCCCGGTCTCCGTCGTAAGCCCTTTTAAGCCCTCTTCCTTCGCATAGTAAGCCTGAGCCGCCGCCGAGTTCAATTTATGGCTGCCCGAAGTATTATTTCCCTCAAACTTATAATAAATCTTTGCCGGGGTTCCCAAATATTTCTCCAAATTATATGCCCTGATAAGCGGAGACGGACGGTACATTTTGTAAAACTCCTGAACCTCCTCGGGAATATCAATATATCTCGTTGTATTATCCATTTCCTGATGTGCAAGGGATTTTACAAAAATCGGATATAAATCCTCCTCCTTTAACGGTTCTTTTGTCTCCGGATTTAAAAGCGGAGGTATCTCTTTCATATCCGCACGAAGATTATACCATTGTTTCGGCATCTGCTCCTCTGTTAAATAAATTCTGTGTGGCACTTTTTTGCTGCTCATACCTTATAATCTCCTTTCCTTCCAAAACCGTAAAATCTAACAGGGTACACGTGACTGCCAAACAGAACTTCATTACTTATATTATTCGGCCGCCTGATTCATTACTTTCACAAAAAAAGACTCTTATCTCTGTAAAATCTACAGGGACAAAAGTCTCAACTTCTGCGGTACCACCCTAATTGATGAATATAATCTATCCTCTCTGTCATGTACTGTCATACACGGTTCCTTGATAACGGGCGAACATCCCGTCGGGCATTACTAAGATTCTCCTTAAATATCCTTTCTTCCCGACCTCATAAGTCCATTCATCACCGGCTTTGCTGTCTTCTTCCACCAAATAAAGACTCTCTGTGAACAACTCTCCAACGACTACTATTCTTAATCTACGGTTTCAATCTCTTTATTTTCTATGCTATAACTTTAGCAGATTAAATTCTATCTGTCAATTGATTTATTTCATTGCATATGATATAAATTTGAATAAAGGAGGGATTTCATGAAGAAAAGATTAACAACCATTATACTTTGTCTGTCCGTTTTTATAACTTCTATTGTCGGATGCAGTACTGCTGACACCAAGATAACCGCTGAAGACCAGATGGCGGATATAGAACCGGAGAACGTTACCGAGAATATTTCTGCCGCGGAACACTTCGACAATGCCGGTTCCGACTTTGCCATACAACTTTTCAAAGAGATTGTCAATGAAGAAGAAAATGTGTTGATTTCTCCGCTTTCAGTCTATCCAGCCCTCGCGATGACCGCCAACGGTGCAAACAACAATACGCTTAGCCAAATGGAACAAACTATGAGAATGCCTATACACGAACTCAACAAAGCTTTACACAGCTACATCAGCGCTTTGCCAAACGAGGAGACATCCAAACTTTACCTCGCCAATTCCATTTGGTTTCGAGACGAAAAGGATTTGACGATAAACAAGGCATTTTTACAGACCAATGCCAACTGGTACAATGCCCAAATTTACAAAACTTCTTTTGACGATACCGCCCTGCATGACATCAACACATGGGTTTCAGACAAGACGGACGGCATGATTGAACAGATTGTGGACCACATTGATAATGATTCTTATATGTACCTGATTAACTCGCTTTCTTTCGATGCCAAATGGAAAGAACCTTATGAAAAACCATCTGTAAAAGACGGCGTTTTCACACAAGAAGACAGTTCAAAGCAAGATGTAGAACTCATGTATTCCTCTGAGTACCAATATATACAGGACGAGAATGCAAAAGGCTTCCTGAAGCCATATGACGGCGGCGCTTACGCCTTTGCGGCTCTCCTTCCGGAAGAAGACATTTCTCTGGCAGATTATATCGACTCCCTTTCCGGCGAGAAACTTAAGAAACTGCTCTCCCAAACCGAGGCCTGCACTGTCCATACTGCTATTCCAAAATTCAAAATGGAATACAACGCAAATCTAAATCAGGCGCTTATTTCCCTCGGAATGAAAGACGCATTCAGTGAGACAGAAGCGGATTTCTCCGGCATCGGAACCTTTACCTCACCGGAAGACCGGCTTTTTATCAATCGTGTTCTGCATAAAACTTCTATTTCCGTAATGGAGGAAGGCACCAAAGCAGGTGCCTCTACTGTCGTTGAAATAAAAGAAACAGGCGCTTTCCGGCAGCCATCAGAGCCTAAAGAGGTATATCTTGACCGTCCGTTTGTGTACATGATTATTGACTGCAGGCAACATTTCCCTATCTTCATCGGAACACTTTATAATGTGCCTTGAACACAGCGCCATTAAATCGTGGAAATAACCTCGGTTATAAGTTTCTCAAATTTATCCTTTACCAAATCCGCAGCCTCTTGTACCTCTTTATGGTCGAGAGGCTTATCTAAAATACCCGCGGCCATATTGGTGATGCAGGAAACAGCGCACACCTTCATTCCCATATGAGCCGCCGCCATTGCCTCGCACACGGTACTCATGCCTACTGCGTCCGCACCAAGATTGCGGAGCATCTTAATCTCTGCCGGCGTCTCATAATTCGGTCCTGTACACTGCACATAGACACCCTCCCGAATCTTTGTTCCAAGTTTATCCGCCGCCGCACGAATCTTGTCACACAACTCCGGGTCATATACATGGCTCATATCCGGGAAACGTACGCCAAGCTCGTCTATATTCTTTCCGATCAGCGGACTCTTCACAAAGGTGGAAATGTGGTCTGTAATCATCATCAGATCCCCCGGCTTAAAGCTTGTGTTTACGCCGCCCGCAGCATTGGTGAGAATTAATTTCTTTGCTCCGAGAAGCCCCATAATTCTTGTCGGCAGAACAACATCCGTCATATCATATCCTTCATAAAAATGAACTCTTCCTTTCATCAAAACCGTCGGAACGCCGTTTACATAACCGAACAAAAATCTTCCGTCATGGCCTGCAACCGTCGATACCGGGAATCCATCGATTTCAGAATATGGAATCTCCGATTTCACGTCCATATTCTTTGCATATTCTCCTAAACCCGACCCAAGAACAAGCGCTGTTTCCGGTTCAAAATTTGACTTTGCTTTTACTATTTCCGCACATTTCATTAATTTATCGTATACCTGATTCATCTTTCTTCTTGTCCCCTTTCACTATTTTACTTATCGTTTCAGTCAAAAACTACTTTCACTACCCGATATTCTTTCTGAAGCCGGTCCCTTAAGACCAGTACCACACCGGTAAACGGATCCACTCCAATATCCGCCGTAATATACATAGCAATGCCCGTATACAACATCAGACAGCCGGACACCGCGCCTGTAATCTGGGTAGGAAATGTCTGCGCCGGAAATAAAACCCGGTATAGTTTCCCTCCCAAATCCACCACAAGGCCGTAAGGAATGATGTATACAAGCGTACCGATATTTACATAACGCCTGCCCGTGAAAAATATCCCTATAATGAGCAGAATATTGACAATATTAGACGCCTGTCCAAGCTGCTCGGCAGAAAGACCGGCAGCGTTTCGTAATCCGTCATATACAATTCCTACCGGGTCATTTCCCAGCGCCGCAGACGCATTAAACGCAACTCCGGTTCCTATTAAGACGACCCCCGCAAACGACAGCGCCATCTCCGTTACTTTTATTTTTTTCAATTACATATTCCTCTTACCTTAGATCAGCTTGCTCAAAATAGAATTTCCGATAGTTCCGTCCGGCATATCTACGCCGAAGTTTTCTGCAGCCGACGCTCCGATAACCGCAAAGGTATCTTCATTGTCCAGCGCTCCGCCGCTTTTCATTTTCTTTGAGTATGCTACAAACGGCACATATTCTCTCGTATGGTCCGTACCGGTGTATGCAGGATCATTCCCATGGTCTGCAGTCAGAACCACAAGGTCGTCCTCCCGCATTGCTTCAAGAAATACCCCTAGATTCTTGTCGAATCTCTCAATTTCTCTTCCGTATCCTTCCACATCTCTTCTGTGTCCCCACAGTGCATCGAAATCTACCAAATTCACAAAACAAAGCCCGTTAAAATCTTGTTTACATATCTCGATTGTCTGCTCCATTCCGTGAACCGAGCTGTCCGAATGATAGGTCTTTGTAATGCCTTCCCCACAGAAAATATCATTAATTTTTCCTACGCCGATTACATCAAGTCCCACGTCTTTCAACGCATTCAGCACAGTCCTGCCCGTTGGCTTCAGGGCATAATCATGCCGATTGCTTGTCCGTTTAAACTCGCCCTTTTTCCTGCCGACATACGGTCTTGCAATGACACGTCCGACTCTCCACTCATCCTTCATTGTTAGTTCCCTTGCAATTTCACAGCAGCGGTAAAGATTCGCAAGGTCAAACGTCTCCTCATTTCCGCAGATTTGAAGAACTGAATCTGCCGAAGTATAGACAATCATCGCGCCTGTATTGATTTCTTCTTCTCCCAGCTCCTCAATAATGGCCGTACCGCTTGCGCTTTTATTGCCGATTACTCTTTTTTGGCACCGTTTTTCCAGTTCTGCAATCAATTCCGCCGGGAACCCGGTATCTGTAAAGGTCTGAAACGGTTTCTCCGTCTTAATCCCCATCATCTCCCAATGTCCCGTCATGGTATCCTTGCCATTGCTTGCCTCTCCAAGACGCATATATCGTCCAAGAGGCTCTTCTACTCCTTCCATTCTGCCCGCTGTATGAAGGTTGAGCATACCAAGCTTTCTAAGGTTTGGAATATCCAACGCTCCCATTTTCTCCAAGATATGCCCGAACGTGTCTACACCCTCGTCTCCGAAGTTCCGCGAATCCGGCATAGCGCCAATTCCCAAAGAATCCAAAACAATTACAAAAAATCTTTTATACTTATCCATTTTCATATCACCTCTCTGCCCATTGCACTGAAACTAAGCTCCGTTCAACTGCCGATATAATCTTCTCTTCATATCATCGTCTGTAAATGATGTTTCCACCGCGTTTCTCAGCAACAGCAGAATCTCTTCGTCGCTGATTCCATACGTTTTCTGAATAAAGTCCAACTCCTTTGTCATGGAAGTACCGCTTACGGTTCTGTTATCCGTATTGACAGTAACCAATAGTCCGGCATTTAAAAATTCACGGAGCGGATATTCCTCCGTACTCTTTACCGCCTTTGTCTGAAGATTGCTGATGGGACACATTTCAATGCCAATGCCCTTCTCCTTTACTTTTCTCTGTATCTCCGGCTCTCCCCGCATGGCAATCCCATGCCCGATTCTTCTCGCTCCTACATCTATAGAGTCTTTAATGTTCCTCGCGTCGCCGCATTCGCCGGCATGAATGGTAAACGGCATCCCAAGCTTCCGTACTTTTTCAAAAAGCTCCATGAATTCCCACATCGGATAAGAAGCCTCTGCTCCTGCAAGGTCCGCCGCACATACGCCTTTTCCGAGAAATGCATGCGCCGCCCTAATCATATCGTAATTTTCTTCTGCGCTGTGATGCCTCATGGCACACACAATCACATTATACTCTGTTCCGAAGTCTTTCTTCCCCTTCTCCAGTCCATTAAGCAGCGCTTCTATGACTTGTTTTGTCCCCATACTCCCGCTTACATGCAAAAGTGGAGCAAACCTGATTTCTGCATAGATAACATGCTCCCGGCTCATGGTTTCAAGAACGTCATACCCGGCCTCCCAAAGCCCGGTCTCATTTGTCAGGCATTGTCCCGGGAGGGCAAATTTCTCCAAATACTCCGCAAGGCTTGCACAGTCTTTGGAAACGCCGAGTTCCTCTTTCTTTACCGTTCTGCCTAACCTTCTCTCAATAAACTTTTGGCTGAGCGAACCATCTAAATGACAATGAAGTTCTATTTTCGGTAATTTTATCAGTTCCTCTGTTGTCAAAATCATCCCTCCGTTTCCTTTTCTTTATGCTAGATTTTCCGGACCAAATCCAAGCGGAAGCAGATCCTTTAACGCAAATATCTTATACTGCTCTTTGCTTACGGCAAGGATAATCTGAAACGTTTCCGGATTACAGAATTCCATCATCACCTGACGGCAGACTCCGCAGGGAGCTATGTATTCCTCAAGAATTCCTTTCTTTCCGCCTACAATACAGATGGCGTCAAATTGCCTCACGCCTTCACTCACCGCCTTAAAAAACGCAGTACGTTCCGCACAGTTTGTCGGCGTATAAGCAGCGTTTTCAATGTTGCACCCTCCATAGATGTTTCCATTTGCGGCAAGCAGCGCCGCACCCACTTTGAAATCAGAATACGGTGTATACGAAAAGTCCAACTGGCTGACTGCTGCTTCAATGAGCTTCTCTATCATCCTTATATCCATGCATCCATCTCCTTCCATTAATATCCCGGCGCCGCTTCATTTTTCATAATTTTAGTCATTCTGCTTGTTCCCAAACGCTCCGCGCCCAGCGCAAGAAATTTTTCTGCATCCTCCATAGAGGCGATTCCTCCCGCCGCTTTCATCTTTACATTCGGACCAATATTCTCTGCAAAAAGCTCAATATCTTCAAATACTGCTCCTGCTTTAGAAAACCCGGTGGAAGTCTTGATATAATCGGCTCCCGCTTTTGTTACAATTTCACACATCTTTATCTTTTCCTGATCCGTCAAAAGACAGGTTTCTATGATGACTTTTAAAATTTTTTCACCGCACACTGCTTTTAATGTACGGATTTCTTCTTCAATCAGATTATATTTTTTGTCTTTAAGCCATCCGATGTTAATGACCATATCAATTTCCGAAGCCCCGTTTTCAATAGCGTCCTTTGTTTCAAATGCCTTCGTCTTTGTGGTCATATATCCGTTAGGAAATCCTATTACCGTACAGACCGCTATTTTGTCTCCGACATACTCCCTCGCCTCTTTTACATAGCTCGGAGGAATACATACCGATGCGGCTCCATATTCTACGCCCTCGTCACAAATCTGTTTTATTTCCCCCCACACAGCTTCCTGAAGAAGCAGCGTATGATCGACATGCTTCCAAATTTTACTATTATCCATTTGTCAAACTCCTATGATTCCTCTTTGATTAATATGCGGACAGCCTCCACCGCTGCCTGAATCGCCATGTCTGTGTCATGTACAACCGGATTTTCAAGCCCAAGCCTTTCCCTTTCCTGATTTGCTATAACCAAAAAACAGGCGCCTGCTCTTACTCCAAGATAGCTTGCCACGACAAACAAAGCTGCCGACTCCATCTCTGACGCGAGGCAGCCCAGTCTCTTCCATGCCTCCCACTTATTCATCAATTCATAGCTTACCGGTTTTGTCTCCGGCTCATGCTGTCCGTAGAAAGAGTCTTTAGACTGCACGGTTCCGGTATGGAACGGATAGCCTTTTCCCTTCGCCGCGCCCGCAAGAGCATTGGTAACCTCCAGGTCTGCCGCTGCCGGGAATTCTAAAGGCGCATATTCGCGGCTTGTGCCCTCCATACGAATCGCGCTTGTAGCAACTACGATGTCCCCGCTTTTTACTTTCGTCTGCATACCGCCGCAGGTTCCGATTCGGATAAACGTATCCGCTCCGCATCTGTAAAGCTCTTCCATTGCAATGGCGGCGGACGGGCCCCCGATTCCCGTCGACGTAACGCTTACCTTTACACCGTCAAGTGTTCCAGTATAGGTTACATACTCTCTATTATCCGCAATCAATACCGGATTGTCAAAATATTGTGCGATTTTTGCACATCTTTTTGGATCCCCCGGCATAATCACATATCGCCCTACTTCTCCGGCAGCCACCTGAATGTGATACTGTCTGCCGGCGTCCTCTGAATAATTTTTCATATAATCCCTCCTGTTATTTTTTATAAGAAGCCTAACGCTGTCCTTTGTCATATGGAATCCCTTCCGCCTTCGGCGCTCTTGATTTTTTCGATACAAATACAAGAACAATCAGCGAAATAATATACGGAAGCATGTTATAAACCGTACTTGGAAGCTTGAGAGCCGCCAAGGTATCAAATCCCGTATAGACGTTTGAAAGCGCCCGGAACATTCCGAATAAAAGTGCGGTAAGTCCGATATTTATTGGTTTCCACTGCCCAAAAATCATAACTGCAAGGGCAAGAAATCCAAAGCCTGCCACCCCGTTTTCAAACTTCCATTCACTTACGCCTGCGGTAATATAAATAAGTCCCCCAAGCCCACCGAGAGCCCCCGAGATGATAACCCCCGCATACCGCATTCTATATACGTTAATGCCCACGGAATCCGCCGCCTGAGGATGCTCGCCGCATGCACAGAGCCTTAGTCCGAATTTGGTCTTATACAATACAATATATGCGCACACAAGGACAAGAAACGCCAGCGGCATAAACCAGTTAAACTCAAATTTCCCGATGTTTACGATAAATACTTTCTTGGCATGTCCATACGCCACCGTGGATGATACGTTGTCCGGATTCTGCGCTGTGTTAATCGCCCTTACGATAACTACTGCCGCTGCCGGTCCGAGAAGGTTAATCGCGGTTCCCACAAGCGTTTGGTCTGCATTAAAATTAATTGCCGCAACACCAAGAAACATGGAGAAAACAATTCCGGCTAAAAGGCTTGCCAAAATGACTGATATCATTACCGCCGTCGCCGCCATTGTACCGGGAAGAAATTTCATCATAAGCGCGCCGCCCAGCGCCCCTATAACCATAATACCTTCCAAACCGATATTAATCACGCCGCCATGCTCCGAAAAGCATCCGCCAATCGCTACAATCGCCAAAACAGAAGCAAATATTAAAGTATACTGAATCAACAGCAGCATTATGCTCCGCCTCCTTTCTGTGTTTTGGCAGCATGCCTTTCCTTGTCGTCAAGCCATCTGTTCAGCCGGATTTTGAAGAAAAGCACCAAGCCGCAGCAGTAAATGATAAACGCAGAAATCAGATCTGAAATCTGTGCACAATATATCGTTTTGTCCACATAAGAGCCGCCGCTTGTAATATGCTGGATAAAATAAGACGAAAATACGGTTCCAATGGGATTCAGTCCTCCGAGAAATGCCGCCGCAATTCCATTAAAACCCATAGCCGGAACGCTTGTCTGCTGTACCATCCACTGTTCAATACCGCTTAAGTAGAAAATGCCTGCGCCAAGTCCCGCAAGACTGCCGGCAGTCATCATAGTAAGAATAATATTTCTCCTATAACGCATACCGCAATATTGGGCGGCATGCTTATTCATGCCTGTCGCCTTAAGCTCGAAACCAAATTTAGTTTTTTCAAGAACTACCCACACGGCAAACGCCGTCATAATCGCAAGGGGCACGCCAATCGTAACAAACCCGTTATTTGCAAAAATCTTATCCAACCCGAATGTGGGAATCAAAGCGCCCTTGTTGACGCTGGATAACGGTCTTGTATATGGCGCGGACTGCTCCTTTGCCCTTGTGAGAAGCATATTTACACAATAAAGCGAAATCCAATTCAGCATGATGCAGGAAATGACTTCATTTACATTAAAATATGCTTTCAAAGCCCCCGAAATGCCTCCGGTAACCGCCGCTGCCGCTGCCGCCGCGACAATGCACACATACCACGGCATGTGGAGCTTTAATCCAAAATAAAGCGCCGCGCCCGCTCCGACTACATATTGTCCCGCGGCTCCGATATTAAAGAGTCCCGCTTTGTATGCAAAAAGTACGGATAATGAACACATCAGCAGTGCGGAAGCTTTCACAAGAGTTGTTCCGAGATATTTCATGACTGCCGTGGGACTTGGATAATACAGGTAATTTTTCAAAATTGCGGCAATCGCTTCTGCCGCTCCTTTTGGATTAATAATCAGAAGCACAACATATCCGACTAAAAGACCAAGCACAATACAAATAAGCGAGGCTGTAACCGTCTGAAAACCACTATTTCTTAGAAAGTTTACTTTCTTGGAACCCTTATTCATCCACTCCTTTCTCCTTTCTCTTAGAGCCTGACATATAAAGACCCAGTTCCTCCGCCGTCACTTTATCCGGCTCAAACTCACCCACGATTTCGCCTTCATACATTACCAAAATGCGGTCCGACACGTCCATAACTTCATCCAGTTCCAAACTGACAAGAAGAATACCTTTCCCCGCGTCTCTTTCTGCCACAAGCTGTTTATGGATATACTCAATCGCTCCTACGTCCAAACCTCGTGTAGGCTGTACTGCAATTAAAAGTTTTGGATTCTTATCAATCTCACGGGCAATAACCGCTTTCTGCTGATTACCGCCGGACATGGATCGCGTCTTTGTAACCGCTCCTTGCCCGGAGCGCACGTCATACTGTTCTATCAAACGGTTCGCATACTTCCTGATTTCCTTTCTTCTAAGGAATCCCATCTTATTTGTAAATTGAGGTTCAAAATACCTCTGCAGAACAATATTATCCTCCAATGAATAGTCCAAAACAAGACCATGTTTGTGCCTGTCTTCCGGAATGTGACTCATACCCGAGATCAGACGTTTACGAATAGGCATATGTGTGATGTCTGCACCATTCATCGTAATCGTTCCTTCTTTCAGCGGTTCCAGACCTGACAGACCGTAAACCAATTCTGTCTGTCCGTTCCCGTCAATCCCCGCAATACAGACAATCTCTCCTCTGCGAACCTGAAACGATACATTGTTTACCGCGTTATCTTTGCGGCGCTTTGAAGCAACCGTCATTCCTTTTACATCAAGTACCACCGCTTGGGGCCGGCAGCGCTTTTTATCTACGGTAAAATTAACGTCGCGTCCAACCATCATTGCAGAAAGCTTTCCCGGAGTTGAATCCTTAATATCTACAGTTTCGATATATTTCCCCTTTCTGAGCACGCTGCAACGGTCCGCCGCCTGCATAATCTCCGCAAGCTTATGCGTGATAAATAAGATGCTTTTTCCCTCCGCGGCAAGATTCTTCATAATAGATATAAGCTCTTTGGTTTCCTGCGGCGTAAGCACGGCAGTGGGCTCGTCGAAAATTAATATTTGATTATTTCGATAAAGCATTTTTAAAATTTCCGTTCTCTGCTGCATGCCTACTGTAATATCTTCAACCAAGGCGTCCGGATCCACTAAAAGACCATACTTTTCTGAAAGCGCAGCCACCTTTTTTCTTGCCTCGTCCTTTTTTAGAAAGCCCCCCTTTGTCGTCTCAACACCTAAAATAATATTGTCAAGAACACTAAAGCATTCCACCAATTTAAAATGCTGGTGTACCATTCCAATCCCCAAATCATTGGCGTCATTGGGATTATTGATTTGAACCTGTTGTCCGTCCTTTCGAATCTCACCCTCCTCCGGCTGATACAGTCCGAAGAGCACGCTCATAAGCGTAGACTTCCCCGCTCCGTTTTCTCCCAGCAATGCATGGATTTCTCCCTTTTTTAACTGTAAAGTAATATGATCATTTGCAATGATTCCCGGAAATCTTTTTGTAATATTCAACATCTCAATCGCATACTGCTCCACCCTTTGCATATCTCCTCTCATTTCACTTTAACCCGGCGGCTTTTGTAATTATGATATTATGGAAAAAGGAGCAGGTAATGCGCCTGCCCCTCTAGCCGCTAAAATTCATTATTTAATGCTGCCGTAATAATTTACAGTAATATCTGTCTGAGGAGCAGCAGAAATATCTCCGCTGACTTTAATCTCTTCTGCAAACATAGCTTTTACAAGCGCATTGTAATCATCTTCCGTAAATCCATCGCCCCACTGTGTTGTTTCTGTGGGAAGCTGTACATAGTTCTCTTCCGGATTCTCGGATACTAAACCGAGATTATTAATTTTTCCCTTGTAATTATCCCATTTTCCTGCTTTGATGTCTGTGAGTACTGTCCTGACAGTAGGCGCTACACCCTTCATAGCCGACGTCACGGTAAGCCCGTCGCCGAATGCATCGATAATTGCCGCCTGATCGGAGTCAACACCGATCACTTTGCCTCCTGCCTTGGCTGCCGCTTCCGCCGCTGATGTATAAATGCCTCCGCCGCATACAAATACAGTCTCAACACCTTTTGTTCTGTACCATGTGTCCATGTAGGCAGTAATATCTGCATCACCGTAAAACTGTCCGCCGTATACATACTCAACCTGAACCTCACTTGTTACTCCAAGTTCTTTTGCCGCATCATCAGCGCCCTGAACAAATCCATATCCGAAACGTGTAACTGCCGGTGCGCTCATACCCCCTAGGAATCCCAAATGCTTATAGCCTAATTTAACCGCGGCAACACCGGCCATATAACCTGAAAGCTCTTCTTTATAGGTACAGCAATAGACATTGTCTGTATGATAGTAATCGGCAACGTTATAATCATCCGGATTATGACTGTAGCCTTCTCCTACGCCCTTCCCGCAGATATCTCCCGCGCCGATGTCAAGGGCAACAAACTTTACGTCCGGATACATCTCAGGCTGTTCAATGAGAGCCGCCGCAAATAAAAACCCCGGAAGAACTACTACATTGGCGCCGTCTGCAATTGCCAAATCAATACTTGCATTTCTTGCTTCGTCAGAATCACTCTCCGGCTTATAGTATTTGAACTCCACATCATTTTCTTCCGCCCATGCTTTACATGTCTCATAGGTTGTTTGATTAAAGCTTTGGTCCGTGATATCACCCGAGTCAGTAACCATAGCTACCTTCATATCTCCGCTCTGCCTGTTCTCATCCTTTTGGCCATCGTTTCCGTCTGAACCGCATGCCGCTAAAGAAAACACCATGATACACACCAACAACAATAATTTGACTTTCTTTAATTTTACCATATATTCCCTCATTTTACAACGAGCCCCCTTATTACGTAGAAACGTATTTTATTGTTTATTATTGCCAATTTCCATCTGTTTTATTTATAAATATCTTGTCATTTTCAGACTGTTTTACCGCCTGCACCTTCTTGGGGGTCATATATCAGGCCATAAAAAACGGAACTGTATCATTACAGCTCCGCTTTTTTATAACCTGATTGCTTTCTGATATATTATTCCTCTGCCAGTTTCACTTTACAGCGTTTCATATAGCATGCAAACCCATATTTTAAAATCTTTTCTACTCCATTTTCCCGGAGTTCTTCATCATATTTCCTTTCCTCTACCTGCCTTAAAGCCCTTTCACAAGCCTGATCGAGGTTTCCGTCATTGGCATACTTAACTTCGATAAGAATAGCCATTTCACTGTTTTCGGTTTCTATGAGGATATCGCTGTATCCTTCACCGGCTTCCTGATTTGAGAAAACACCCCAATCTCCTTTGATACCCAAAATTCCAAGTAAAATACCATGATAAAAGTTCTCCTTACTTGCTTTTCTCACAAACGTATCCCGGATACTGATGGTCTTTTTCAGATA
>CANAZK010000069.1 GCA_947366105.1 uncultured Lachnospiraceae bacterium
TCTACACGTACTGACACACTCTTTCCCTACACGACGCTCTTCCGATCTGGTGTATAAATTCTCCCAACTATTGGCAGTAAGAGCATATTAATCATATAGCCGATTACAGCTCCTGAAGCCAATATAGCTATATTTTTAATAAGATCCGTTTCTTTGATCTTTTTTATATATTTTCGAATCATGCTTCTGCATCTCCGTTATTTTCTATAATTATAGTTCTTCCACAGTTAGGACACTGATTGCCATTTTTCAAAGTCTCTCCGCACTCACATACCCAGCCAATCTGTCTTGCCGGCACTCCCGCCATAAGTGCCTAGTCCGGAACATCTTTAGTCACAACAGCCCCCGCTGCTATCATTGCCCATTTTCCAATTGTAAGTCCACATACAATGGTAGCATTGGCGCCAACCGATGCCCCCTCTTTTAAAAGTGTCTTTTTATATCCATTACTGCCCTTTGGATATTTTGCTCTCGGGGTCAGATCATTCGTAAAAACCATAGAAGGACCGCAGAATACAAAGTCTTCCAGCTCCACGCCTTCATAAATAGATACATTATTTTGAACTTTGACTCCGTTTCCAATTTTTACATTATTAGAAACATTTACATTTTGACCAAAGGAGCAGTTATCGCCAATAACTGCTCCGCTCTGTATATGTGAGAAATGCCAAATTTTTGTGCCTTGTCCTATTTTTACATTTTGATCTACATAGCTGCTTTCATGAACAAAATAACCACTCATCTTAAAATTCTCCCGTCATATCTGTACTTGCAAATTCTGCCAGCGGCAGTTTTACAGGTTTTCCTTCTTTTTGGCTCTTATAAACAGCCAGTACAAGCTCCAGTGCATTTCTGCCGGCATGTGCATCTACATATGGAGTCCTGTCATTTTCTATGGCATCAATCATATCTGCATAAAGATTTGTATGACCATTGCCGTATACATTGCTTGTCTGCTCCTCCAATCCTTTATTAGCTTCATCTGCTTCTGTTTCATCCGCAAAATCCCAAACATCAATATTATTTGTTGACTTACCGCCTATTTTAACAGTTCCATTTTCTCCGAACAAATATAATGTTTCTTCCAAATTTTGAGGATAAACATTTGTAGTTCCTTCTATTGTGGCAACTGCGCCGTTTTTAAATTTCACAACTGCCATTCCCAAGTCTTCAGCTTCCAAATAATCATGAAATTGCCGGCGCGTTACTCCATACACCTCGTCAATCTCATTGCCCATCATCCAACGAAGCAGGTCAATTCCATGAATGCACTGATTCATCAGCGCTCCGCCATCCTGAGCCCATGTTCCGCGCCATGGCGCCTGTGTATAATACCCTTCATTTCTATTCCAGCGCACATGAATAGAACCGTGGGAAAGTCTGCCAAAACGCCCGCTCTCAAGCGCCTTTCTCATTTCCTGAACAGCAATATTAAATCTATTCTGATGACATGCAGACACCTTAACACCATTCTCCTCTGAAAGTCTGATAATCTTATCTGCGTCCTCAATACTCATAGCCATTGGCTTTTCAATAATTACATTTACATTATGCATAATACAGTACAAAGCAATTTCGGCATGAATTCCGCTTTCTGTTGCAATTCCTACCAAATCAACCTCATTCTCTTCAAGCATTTTTTTATAGTCTGTATATCTCTTAATACTTGGGTCGTCTTGTATGCCGTTCTTCTTCAGTACTTCTTCCATATGCCCTGGAATAACATCGCATACTGCTACAAACTCTAACTTATTATTCAATACAGCTTTAACATGATTCGTTGAAATTCTTCCACATCCAATAAGTGCGTACTTCATTTTCTCCTCCTATAATACTTCAATATTGTTCCTGTTCTCTATATTTTTCATAACATTCTTTGTATCAAAGATTTCAATTGCATTCTTCTGAATCATTTCATAATCCACGTTACTATGAGCAGCCGTAATCATGATCAAATCATATGAGGAAATAATTTCCGGTGTAATTTGTTTAAGGCTCTGATATTTCTGTCCTTTATATCTATACTCAGCCACCCATGGATCGTAAAATTCCACTTCCGCTTTCTCACGCTGCAAAATTTCAATAACACGAAGCGCCGGACTTTCACGATAATCGTCTATATCCTGTTTGTACGCTACGCCTACCACCAGTACTTTTGCACCGTTCATCGCTTTTGCATGACGGTTTAAAATTTTACTTGCACGTTCAACACAGTACTCCGGCATCTGATCATTAATCATCATTGAACTCTCAATCATCGATGTATGAAAACCATATTCTCTTGCTTTCCATGATAAATAATACGGATCTAACGGAATACAGTGACCTCCAAGCCCCGGTCCAGGATAAAATGCCTGAAAACCATATGGTTTCGTCTTTGCCGCGTCAATAACCTCCCACATACTGATGCCTAACCTATTACATAACATAGTAAGCTCGTTGACCAAACCGATATTAATGTTTCTGTACGTATTTTCCAAAATTTTTTCCATCTCGGCAATAGCAGGAGAAGATACTTCACATACGTCGCCTTCTAATACCGCTCTGTACATTGCTGCAATTACTTCTGTTGCGTCCTTACCTATCGCACCGACAACTTTCGGTGTATTTTTCGTTTTATAAATCAAATTCCCCGGATCCACACGTTCCGGAGAGAATCCAAGATAAAAGTCTTCCCCGCATTTTAATCCCGAACCATTTTCCAAAATTGGTTTAATCAATTCTTCTGTCGTTCCAGGATATGTAGTAGACTCCAATACGACCATCGTTCCTTTTGTTAGATATTTTGAAATAGCCTCTGTCGATGCTTTGACATAACTGATATCCGGCTGCTGGTGCGCGTCAAGCGGTGTCGGAACACAAATAGCAATAAAATCTACATCTTTCACAAAACTAAAATCCGTAGTAGCTGTAAGCATCTTTTTCTCAACCAGCTCTTTTAAATCGCTGTCAACAACATCACCGATATAATTGTGACCTTCATTTACAAGCCTGACTTTTTCTTCCTGCACATCAAAACCAATTGTTTTAAATCCTGCTTTCGCCTTTTCAACCGCAAGAGGAAGCCCAACGTATCCTAATCCTACCACTCCTACTACTATTGATTTCTCATCAATCTGTTTTAACAATTCTTGTTTCATGATTCACTCTTTCTCCTTAATTATTATTTTTTGAAATAGTTTTCAAATTTTCAATAAACTTCTTATGTTCAATTGCAAAATTTCCTGTTACACTCTCATTGTCACCAACATTCTTAGTAACAACAGCTCCTATATTTGCTCTGGCACTGCAGCCGATGCAAAGACCGTTGCTTATTGTTGTTCCAAATCCCAACCATGTATCCGGACCAACTATTGTTCTTCCTCCTAAACCGGACTGAGCAACTACTATAATCCTCTCATCTAGTTTTACCGCATGTCCAATGTGTACTAAGTTATCAATTTTGGTGTTATCTCCAACAACCGTATTATCCCACGGATATACTGCTTTATCAATACAGGTATTATATTGTATCTCTACATTACGACCAATTACCACTCCTCCAGTATGCTTTACCGATTCAATTTTTCCTTCCGCTCTTTTGAACTCAAACCCTTCGCCGCCAATTTTAGCGCCGGCACGGATAATAGTGTTATCACCTATAACTGTGTTCTCCCGAATAACTACAAACTCTTCAATAACAACATTATTTCCTATAAACACATTGTTTTCGCTGATAACGGCTTCTTTTGCAATACGACATCCATTACCAATAACACTTTTTACGCATTTTCTAGCATAACCTTCATCTTCGGCTAATAAATTGTGCAGTCTGAAGAACAAAATCCGCGGTTCCTTCGCAATACATATTCCCACATTCTTTTCCAACAACGCTTCTTTTAACTCTTCTGTCGTTATCACCATGACTGTATTGTCCCGCATATCTTTAAGATACTTTTCACCATCTAAAAAACTGCATACCGTTTGTTCAGTATCGGCAATCAGCAACCCTAATGTTTCAAATTCTTTTTCATTAATTATCTCATACTCTTCTTCCGATAACAGGTTGCTTTTTTCTAATATTTCACTCAGTAGCATATTTCCCCTTCCTTCTATTCATTTCCAATGATATAAACATAATTCGTCGTTGCTGAACCTCCGATATTCAGCATCATACCATTCTGTACATTCTTCACTTGATAACTTCCTGCAATATTATTTACTTGCTTATATAAATCCAAAAACATTCTGACACCGCTTGCTCCTACCGGATGCCCACAGCCAATCAAACCTCCGCTCGGATTGATCGGTTTTCTGCCTGTCAACGCAATTTCACCCTGCTCAATTGCAAGATATTCTTTTCCGGGCTCGGAGATTCCAAATGCTGAAACAGCAGCGTATTCACTTGATGTAAAACAATCATGTGTTTCAAATACATCTATATCATCCACCGTTAATCCCGCTCTTCTATATGCGTCTTCAACTGCCTGTCTGGTCCACGGAAGTACGTAGTCACTGCCGACATTTTCTTCCATTTTCTTTGTAAACAAAATCGGCGCTACTCTATGTCCGTACCCTTTGACAACAGGAAGCTTTCTTTCAGGATAATTTTCTTTCGCAAATTTTTCTGAAACCAAAACAACTACCGCGGCGCCATCCGTTACTTGAGAACAATCAGATGCCGCAAGTCTGCCTCCCACATACGGATTAGTGGAAGTCCCCCTCATACCGGCCTGTTCCTTGCTCATGAACCATTTTCTTGTTTGGGCATTCGGGTTTAACTTCGCATTCGCATAATTGTTATTTGAAATCCAAGCCAAGTTATCCAAAAGTCGTTCTTCACTAATTTTATGTTTTGCCAAAATTGCATCCGCCAACTTTCCGAAAAGAGTAGGAAATGGGAAATCAATGCCTTTTCCTTCCTTTTCGTAGTAAGCCGCTCTGCCTAAAAAGTCCCCTCCTACTTTCGCATCAACAGTCTTCATCAATTCCCAGCCAACTACAACAGCAACATCATACTCTTCTGCTTTTAGCTTAGTAATTGCCGCATCAAGCGCTACCGAACCGGACGCACAGGCAGCTTCATATCTCGCAGACGGAACGCCATAAAATTCTGGTGCAATTTCTGTTAATAAGGCTCCTAAATGACCTTGCTCCACATACTTTTCAGCAATGAAATTTCCTACATAACAAGCCACTTTATTTTCAGCATTAAGCGTTTGGATATCACGAAAAGACAAACCGCTGTCCTCTAAACCGTTTTTCATGACCTCTTTGAGCAAAGCCACCATACCTTTTCCTTCTTTACTCCAATTCCTCTCGAAATCTGTCTGCGCTCCACCTAAAACATATACTTTTGCCATAAACCGCTTTACCCCTTCGCTTTCAAATACTTTCTATAATCATACCGGGATTGCGGACAATTACTCAACAAATCTTCCATATCATATTCTCTCAATTCTCCATCCGATAATATATTTTGAGCCAAATTCTGAAACTTTTCCCTTCCCCCAAATGCTTCTATCAGAGCTAACGGAGGAATCCAAGAAAATCCGGCTGCCATCGCGTCGTCCGCATCAAACACACTATGCCCAACTTCATTATTGATATATAATGAATATAAAACATATTTCACCAAAAAACTCTTACATATTTCTCCTTCTTTCGAAGTATTGTCAACTAATATTGACATTGCCTCTTCATATGAACCCTCTGCCAAGCAAAGTAACATTTCTTCTGCAAAATCAAACTTATATTTTCTTATATTTCTGTATCCATCTGTTTCTATATCATACACAAAATACTGCTTTTTTCCATCTTTTTCCACTGCTTTGTAGAGTCCTAAACCTGCTTTTCGTCCTACTTTTCCGCCTTCAATCAATTTTTCCGTATATTCCGGCAACATAAATGCGTCTCTTCCCACACCGTCAGTATTACAATACACATTTTTAACAATCGCTTTATGGATATCCAGACCCACAAAGTCTGCTGTGCGCAAAGGCGGCATGTTTCTTCCTGTAAATCCTCCCATGATGGCATCTATATAATCAATCCCACCGTCTGCTTTATAAACTTCAGCATACTGCATAGCTAGATTTATAAGATAGAAACCAATTCTATTCCCCATAAATGCAGGCTTATCTTTAACTAAAATACTGCATCTCAAAAGTGTTTCCGTCACATATGAAACAACTTCCTCTTTTTGCTCTTCTGTGGCATAATCAGACAATACTATTTCGCATAAGGTCATATTATATGGCGGATTAAAAAAATGCATTCCCATATAATTCTTTCTCATATTTTCAGGAAGGCTTTGAGCCATCTTATTAATAGACAACCCTGATGTTCCCGAACATATCCATGCATCTTCTGCAGCAAATTCTGCAATTTTTTCCAATACCTGTATCTTCAAATCTATTTTTTCCGCAACACTTTCAAAAATCAGCTCAGATTTTTCAATACATTCTTCTAACTGAGAGTAATCCATCGCTTCCATATGAGCTTTTATGGAATCTGCCCTGACAGACTTTACCGCTCTTTCTATGGCCTCCTCAGACTTCTCTTTACTCCTGCTGACCATATAGACATATGCTCCTCCAAACGCTGCAAATATTCCAGCCACATTACTTCCCATTGTTCCGTTTGCGCCAATCACCGTTACTGTTTTTATTTTCATAATTACCTCTTCATTCTATCATTCTTAATACTTGTCAATTATTCAATAATTGTATAAATATCTTTTCCAAATCATTTGTATGCTTTTTATAGTCAAACAATAGGCTTGTACGCTTGGCATTATCACACATTTCACGATAGTTCTTCTCATTCAATTCGGCTATCTTAACTATTTGCTTTGCATATTCTTGGGCATTTGCAAATGTTTCTGAAATTCCCAAATTATATTCTTTAATCAAATCATAATTTCCCGGCAGATTAGATAATATAGGTTTACCTCCAGCCATGTATTCAAAAAGCTTATTCCAACTCCCTCCATATTTTATTAAAGAGGAATTTTTTACGTTTATTAAATTTAAATTTGCTTTACTAACAATGTAGGGAATATACTTTTTCTCAACCCTCCCTCTAAAAAATACATTCAATTTCTTATCTTTGCATTGCTTTTCTAATTTTTCTCTCTCTGTTCCCTCTCCATATATTATTATCCTTATGTTATTTTTTCCTTCTTTTTTCAAAATATCAGCAACGTCAATTAATGTTTGTAAATGGTTTACCATTCGAATCGATCCTGTATAAACAACCTTAAAATTTGCCTCATCTTCTAATTCAGAATCATCTACTTTAAATTCATTTAAATTATGCTCAAATTCTTCCAAATCAATCCCGTTATTAATGTGAAATACTTTTTGTAAATCAATCTTCTTGTCCCATTTTTTTTCACATATATAGTCTTTGCCGCCTTCCATTGTAAAAATAAGTCGGTCCGCCTTTTTATAAATCCATTTTTCCAGCTGATAAAGTATTTGAATAATCGGATTTTTTCTTGACATTCTATTATAAACCACAATCGACTCCGGCCATAAATCTCTTACTTCTACCACCACCGGCACTTTGTGGAACTTTCCAAAAAGCAACGCAAAAAAAGCAACGAACAAATCTGGCGATGAAGTATAAATTACATCCGGTTTTTCTTTCTTCCAAAATATTTTCATCGCTTTCCACATTTTAAAAGGAAGATCCGCCATATTCATAATTCTGTCAATGCCATTTCCGCTATAATTTTTGCTTCTGACAAAAGTATACTCCACATTATCCATCAATTCTTCTTTATACAAAGATTTGTCTTTAATCATATTAATATCCGTATTATGGATTTTACTGGATGTGAAGATTTTTACGTTATGTCCTTTTTCCCTCAAATATTTTGAAAAATAATAATGTCTTACCAATCCACCCATGCTTGGCGGAATTGCATAATGATTGACAATCCATATGTTCATAAATAGAAACTCCTTCGCTATTTGAGAACTGCAAAAACAGTATCAAACATTGTCTTAATATCCCCTAAAAAACTAAATTCCTCGATTGCTTGTAAATTATACTTCATTTTCTCAGGCAGTACCTGATTAATGTATACCTCGTCGGCATCTTTCGCATTTTCAAGCAGACGTTCCTCATCCTTATATTCTATGCTTGCTCTTGATGTAACTCCTGCCGGCAGCAGTAAAGTTGCTTTCATCTCGGCAGTGTAATGCTTCACATATTTCGGTACCTCCGGACGGGTTCCTACAAATGTCATCTCTCCCTTTAATATATTAAACAACTGCGGAAGTTCATCAAGTCTGCTTTTTCTTAAAAATTTTCCAGCCGCTGTAACACGTGCGTCTCCCTTTGTCGTCACCTGCGTCCCCATTCTATCTGCATTATTTACCATCGTTCGGAATTTGAAAATTTTAAATTCTTTTCCATAAGTTGTAATCCGCACCTGCTGAAATATAACCGGCCCTGCTGAATCCAGCTTAATCCAAATGCCAAGTACCAACAATACAGGCGATACAAGAACCAGCAAAACTCCCGCTGCTAATATGTCGAATATCCTTTTGCATAACAAACTCCCTTTCTGAGTCTGCAATAAATCATAATATTTCTTCACTTCATTGCACTGAATATCTTTCGGAAGCTCATTCCATTTTTTCATAACACATAATTCCTATTCTATACATTCTGCAAATGTATCAATAATATAGTCTATCTCCTCATCCGTTAATTTCGTATGAAGAGGCAGCGTAATTTCGTTTTCAAACAATGCATGCGCATTTGGATAATCCTTAATGTCAAATCCTAAATTTTTATATGCAGTCAACATCGGCAACGGCTTGTAATGTACGTTTGTTGCTACTCCACGCTCTGCCATTCTGTTAATTATTTCATTGCACTCTTCCCTTGTTTTTCCATTTACCCGTACAAGATACAAATGCCCGCTAGAAGCAAAATCCATGCCATAATGCTGCAAAACAGTTACCGGCAATCCTTTTAATCCTTCATTATATTTTTCTATAATTTCTCTCCTTCTGGCTACAATATCGGGATATCTTCTCAACTGCACTAAACCAAGCGCCGCCATAATATCCGTCATATTACATTTATAATATGGCGCTGTAATATCGTATTCCCATGCTCCAAGCTTTGTTTTAGCAAGAGCGTCTTTTGATTGTCCATGAAGAGATAACAACATAAGCTGTTTATAAATCTCATCATTGTCAATTCCGTCAATATCCTTCCAAACAAGAGCGCCGCCTTCTGCGGTGGTCAAATTCTTTACGGCATGAAAAGAAAAGCTTGTAAAATCCGCAGCCTCACCACAACACTTTCCTTCCCTCACGGCGCCTACCGCATGAGCTGCATCCGCAACAACTGCAACACGTCCTATTTTCTGCTGTATTTCATTTGACGCTTTAAACAAACTTCTCTTTCTGTCCACTATCTCAAATATTCTATTATAATCGCACATCACACCCCCGATATCTACCGGTATGATTGCTTTTGTCTTACTCGTAACAGCTGCTTCCAGTTTATCATAATCCATTTCATATGAATCTTCAGCAGTATCTACCAGCACCACCGTTGCTCCCACATGACAGATGATACTGGCTGACGCCGTATAAGTATACGCAGTGGTAATTACTTCATCACCCGGACCTATACCAAGTATTCTCAGCGCCATCTCTGCACAAGCCGTAGCCGAATTCAGACATACCGCTTTACTTGTATGACAGAATTCCGCTATCTTTTTTTCAAACAGTTTTGTTTTCGGCCCTGTTGTGATCCAGCCGCTTTTTAATGTGTCAACCACTTCTGCAATCTCTTCCTCCGTAATATCCGGCGGTGAAAACGGTATATTCATTTTCTCTATTTTCTTCGTCTCACTCATAATTATTCCTCCACTACATTACAGGACCTTCATGGCTGGCTCGTCCCAGCTTACAAAACTCCTCATATATTGCATTGTCTCTCTGCTTGTCCTCCGGTCTGATATGGTATGTCGGCACAATACTCGAAACAATCTCTTTCACATCAAATCTTTCATCGACAACTGCCTGCTCCAGCTTTTGCAGTTCACTTAAAAAATGAACTTCATCAAACTCTAACGGTTTTCCAATATATATTAATTCATTTTGCGTCTTTTGTAAACCTTCTTCTTTCGTCAACAATTCTTCATAAAGCTTTTCACCCGGACGTAAACCTGTATACTTAATTTCCATATCCACTCCCAAAGTGTATCCTGATAAACGAATCAGGTTCTTTGCGAGCTCTGCAATCTTAACCGGCTCTCCCATATCAAGCACAAAGATTTCTCCGCCTTTTGCATATGCGCCTGCCTGCAGTACAAGCGAAACAGCCTCCGGTATTGTCATAAAATACCGGATGATATCAGGATGCGTAACTGTAACCGGGCCTCCTGCCGCCATCTGATTCTTGAATAATGGTATCACACTCCCATTGCTTCCCAGCACATTTCCAAAACGCACTGCAACATATTCCGTTTTGGAATACCTGCTGAATGTCTGAATAATCATTTCACACATTCTTTTGGATGCTCCCATAATATTTGTCGGATTCACAGCCTTGTCCGTAGAAATAAGCACGAATTTTCTAACTCCGAACTTATCTGCCGCGCGGGCTGTCTTATAAGTTCCGAATACGTTATTTTTAATTGCCTCGTTTGGGCTGTCCTCCATCAGCGGAACATGCTTATGAGCCGCCGCATGATATACAACATCAGGGCGGTATAATTCCATCACGCTTTCAATTCTCTTTGTATTTCGTACGGATCCAATCAATGTTTCTAATTTAAGCAGCGGATATTCCTTTTTAAGTTCCTGCTGAATTTCATATGCATTATTCTCATAAATATCAAATATGATCAAACATTTCGGATTATATTTCGCAATCTGACGGCAAAGCTCACTTCCGATAGAACCGCCCCCGCCTGTAACTAAAACCGTTTTATCCATGACATAGCCAAGCACACTGTCAAGGTCAATACTAATGGCGTCTCTTCCCAACAAGTCTTCAATAGACACTTCCCGTAATTTCGAAACGCTGACCTCCTCTGTAATAAGCTGGTACATTCCCGGAAGCACTTTGAGTTTACAATCCGTCTGATTACAGATACGCAAAATATTTCTTGTAGTTTTAGAATCTGCTGACGGTATCGCCAAAATAATTTCATCTATATAATAACGCTTAGCATTCTCTACAATAGTCTCTCTATTTCCTACTATCGGTACGCCATGCAGATATTTCCCTTTCTTAGATGGGTTATCATCAATAATACAGGACACCTTTCTATTTAAGTGCTTACTGAATTTGAGTTCCTGAATGATCATATTCGCCGCTTCTCCTGCACCGATGACCATTGTATTCTTAACCTGCCCTCTAAATTTGAACGTACCCTGACGTATAATCCGAAGTGCTCTGTAAGAAAATCGCGTTCCTGTCGTAGTCATCAGCAGGAAAAAGAAATAAAACAAGTAATAACTCCTTGGTACATGCAGGAACAAAAACTGCATGCCCAGCGCCTGAAAAGCAGTTGATAAAATACATGCCGCAAAAATAAGCACAAACTCATGAACACTTGCGAATGTCCAAACACTTCGATATAATTTCAAAATAATAAACAGAATAATCGTAGTAGCAATTCCAATAAGCATATAGCTTTGAATACTGTCGATATATGTTTCCGGTATCCATCTGTAATGCAGTTCATAGCGGACGATTAATGCCAAATATGAATTTAGAATAATCGTTATTACATCCACTATAAAAAGGCAAAACATCCTAACCCTTGAGTTTCGTAAATTTACTATATCTTTCATAACTAAATTATCCCCTTCAACAAAATTGTTACAATTTTTTTACATACTATATTATAATATCAAATTTTGTTGCTTTATACAACAATTATCTTTTTAGTTACTTATTTTTTCAATCACTGCACTTGTCTATATTATTAAGAAAGGGGCTGTCGCTTTAACGAATGAAAATTCGTGAAGCGGCAGCTTCATTTTATCTGTTTTTAGCATGAAATCCAATGGAACCCATTGATTTGCGCGGTCAAACGATAATAAAGGCATACTTTAATAAGCCATTTTTGATGGGCTAAAAATACATTTTGAAATTTTAAAATTCAGGCACTTTTCAGAGGAAATAAATGTGTTCCTGTCCTGCCTTTTTGAATCTTATGATGAAGCTTGTTTATATTCCGTGCCATGGCAAGCAGTGTGCTTTCTGCAAGCACATTTGATGCCCCTTTGCTTAAATATCTCCTGAACTGCATGTCCTGTTTTAAATCTCCAAAAGAACCCTCTGCCTGAATACTCCGGTTTGTCCTGAAAAGTATGCCTTCCTCCGAAAGTATCCGTTCTAGATCTTCTTTTCTGTGTTTCAGAAATGTTTTGGCAACCTGAAGTGTCTTCGTTCTTTCTTCCATAGGTGTTTTGCAGTTGTTGCCTTTGATACAGTCACTTTTGTAAGGGCATCCGTTACAATCCTCACATTTATAAATCGTTTTTTCGCTTACATAACCTGTTTTGCTTTTGGAATGTCTGCTATGGTCTGCCGTCAGCTTTTTGCTGTTTCTGCAGGTATAGCTGTCTGATTCGGAATCATACTCCATGTTTTCGACTTTCCCGATATCATTTTTATACTTACGGGTTTTGGAAATCTCATAGTTTGCAGGCTTTATATAAGAAAGCTGTCCGTTTGACTCAAGAAACAGGTAGTTTTCTTCACTTTCATATCCGGCGTCAGCGGTTATGTTCTTATATTTAAATTTCAGATGTTCTTCGGCATCTTTCAAAAATGGTATCAGGGTCGTAGTGTCGGTCGGCTGCGACCCGATGGTAAGCCATGTGATATATTCGGAATCCACACCATGCTGGAGATTGTAGGCAGGTTTTAACTGTCCGTTACCCATGGCATCTTCCTTCATCCGCATAAATGTAGCATCATGATCCGTTTTTGAATAACTATTGCGTTCTGCACAGATATGGATTTCCCGGTTGTATTTCTTCAGTCTGGATAAGTAATCTTCCAGTTTTTCTATGCTCTTTTGGAGAGGGGTTTTTCTTTTTCCGATTCCATGTACAAAAACTACATTTTCGTTCTGCTTGAGAGCATAAAGTCTCTTACGCAGCTTCTTTACATGTTTCATCTTTACCGCATCCCCGTAAACAATCTTTAAATCGTAGAGCTGTTCGCACTCCGCCACAAAATCAGCAAGTTTTATCAGAAGTTTTGTCTGATTTTTGGTTACGGCCTTCTTCCAGACAAAAGTGTATTTGTTTGCGGCTGCTTCGATTTTTTTGCCGTCAATAAAAATGGTTTCGCCTGAAATTTCTCCCAGGTCAAAAAGCGCGTTGGACATTTCAGCAAGAATACGTTTGGCGCATGGCGCAAAATGAATGCTTCTAAATCGTGCAAATGTTGCATGGTCAGGAGCAGGCGCACCTTCTAAAAGAAACATGAAATTGATATCTCTTTTACAGTTAAGCTCCATGGAAC
>CANAZK010000070.1 GCA_947366105.1 uncultured Lachnospiraceae bacterium
AGTAGAAAATTTTGTACATGGAGCTAGCCGTCGCGCCAGCGACTTGGTACAATATGCACAGAGTGCATATTATACCATTGCGCATATTGCAATTTCTGCGCATTATAAAGGAGATGAAGCTGTGAAAGAGAAATTATATACGATACCAATTAACGATGCATTTCGTGAGGAATGTGAATGTCCATTATGCGCCATGTTCAATCAATTAGAGGAGGACGCATTAAGGCTCACTATGGCGGGGTACATGGTGGATGACCAAAGAATGGAGAGTAATAAGACAGGATTTTGTGAAAAGCATATTAAGATGCTTTTGCAAAGACAGGATAAGCTTGGCGTTGCCCTGATGCTTGACACGCATATGGAGACTGTAATTAGAAATTTGGAAAGTCAGAAGCCGGAAGCGGTAAAAAAGTCTCTTTTTGGGAAGACTAAGGAAGAAGGTAATCCGGTTACCTCATATATAGAGCAGGTGAGCGACAGTTGTTTTGTGTGTAATAAGATTGATTCGATTTTTCAGCAGTATTTGAAAACAGTATGCTATCTCTATAAAAAAGAAAGCGATTTTAGAAATACACTGCTGTCTGTGAAGGGCTTTTGTACAAAGCATTATGGTATGCTTTATAAGACGGGAACGGAGTGCCTTGGAGGAAATATGCAAGAGAGATTTCTGACAGATTTGAAGCAGGTTTATTTGGAAAATATGAAGCGGGTGAAAGAAGATTTGGAATGGTATATTCAGAAATATGATTACCGTTTCAAAGACGAGCCGTGGAAGAATTCTAAAGATGCTGTGGAGAGAAGTCTTGTCAAACTTAACAGTATTTATGAGAAGAGGGAAAAGTAGATGAGTATATTTATGGGGATTATGATTCCTTTTATCGGTACTACGGCAGGAGCGGCATGCGTTTTTTTCCTGAGAAATGAGATTAAGCCGAAGATACAAAAAGCGCTTTTGGGTTTTGCTTCCGGGGTAATGGTGGCGGCTTCTGTTTGGTCGCTTTTAATTCCGGCGATGGATATGTCGGAACATATGGGGAAGATGGCTTTCATGCCGGCAGCAGCGGGCTTTGCACTGGGGATATTGTTTTTGCTCTGCATGGATAAAATAATTCCGCATCTGCATTTGGATCATGAAAAGCCGGAGGGCATGACGCCGGAGCATGCATTGAAGAAGACTACTATGCTGGTTCTTGCGGTGACCCTTCATAATATACCGGAAGGAATGGCGGTGGGCGTAGTGTTTGCAGGTCTTTTGTCTGCGGAAAGCGATATTACGCTGATGGGAGCGGCAGCGCTGTCAATCGGAATTGCCATTCAGAATTTCCCTGAGGGGGCTATCATTTCCCTGCCTCTGAAAAGTGAGGAGAATGTGGGGAGGGGGAAAGCGTTTCTATATGGAACCCTTTCAGGGATTGTAGAGCCGGCGGCATCGCTTGTGACAATTCTTTTGGCGCGTTTCATTCAACCGGCGCTTCCGTATCTTTTAGCGTTTGCGGCGGGAGCAATGTTGTATGTTGTCGTGGAGGAACTGATCCCGGAATCGGCGGAAGGAGAGCATTCAAATATCGGAACGATTGGATTTGCGGCGGGATTCCTGATTATGATGGCTTTGGACGTGGCGCTGGGATAAAAAATAAAAATACAAAGGAGAATAAGAAGTGAATAAGAAACAGATAATCGGCGCGGCGGCAGCGACAGTGATGTTTATTTTTATTGGCGTTGCCAGCGTGCTTACAAACACAATTGCAGATGCATTTCTGCAGAAAACTTCTGCGGAACTATTAAATGGGAAGGCGGGACAGGTGTTGCCTTCAAGCCCATATGTGGGAGTTGTGCAGGTACAGGGGACTATTCAGGAGCAGACGGAAAGTACTTCTATTTTTGAAGCAAGTTCAGGCTATCAGCATTTGGATACCCTCTATTATATTGACGAAATGATACAGGATCCGTTGAATGAGGGAATACTGCTGCGGGTGGATTCCCCGGGGGGAACCGTTTATGAATCGGAGGAGCTGTACTTAAAAATAAGAGAATACCAGGAGCAGACGGGAAGACCGGTTTGGACATATATGGAACATTATGCGGCTTCAGGCGGGTATTACATAACCGCGTCGGCGGACAAGATATACGCAAACCCGAATACGACAACAGGATCTATCGGTGTGATTATATAAGGCTATGATATGACGGGATTATATGAGAAGCTGGGAATCAAGACTGTCAATATAACAAGCGGCAAGAATAAAGACATGAGCAGCATGAACGACGAGCAGGTTGCCATTTACCAAAGCATTGTAGACGAATCCTATGAACGGTTTGTGGAGATTGTTGCAGATGGAAGGGGAATGACTGCCGAAGAAGTGAAACAGCTTGCAGACGGCAGAATTTATTCTGCAAAACAAGCGTTGGAAAATGGTTTGATAGATGAGATTTGTCTCTATGAAGATATGCAGAATATGATGAGTGAAGAGCTTGGCGGAGTACAATTTTATACGCCTGACAGGGAAGTGTCATTGTTTGCTTCCTTTTTTGCAAAAATAGAGGGACTGATTCCAAAGTCGGAAGCAGAGATTCTGACAGACTTGGAGGCAGAACTTGGAAATGAGGTGCCGATGTATTATGCAGAGCAGTTACGATAATGGAGTAGTATTTGGAGGATTTTTTGCACGTTTGGCGGCGTATATTTTGGATTCGGCGATTGTTTCGATTATGCTGCTTTGTATTCGCTTTTCCACGGGATTTTTATTTTCGTTCATGGATTGGAAGATTTTGTTTCAGTACACGCTTGAGGATATCTTCTTATATTTATGCGGCGCGGCATATTTTATCATACTGACTTATGGAACGGGCGCTACGTTAGGAAAAAGGGCTATGGGTCTGCGTGTAGTAAATGTGAACGGGGAAAAGCTGTCTTTATTTAATTTGATTTACAGGGAAACGGTAGGCAGATTTTTAAGCGGATTATTCATGTGCATTGGTTACATAATGATAGGGATTGACAGACAGAAAAGAGGACTTCATGATGTGCTTGGCGACACCCGTGTAATTTATATGAGAAAATAGACTGCATATGCAGTCTATTTTTGCAAATTAACACTTTAAACCGCGAAAGTAATGTGGTATACTACATGTATGCATGAGCCCTTGTCTCGAAAGAGTGAAATTTTTCGGGCGGCGTATGGCAAAAACAACAGAAGGAGGACATATCTATGATATGGGCGAAGGAAGAGACGCTTGCGAGAGAAGAGATTGAGAAAATTCAGCTTGACAGATTAAAGGAAACGGCTGCATATATCTATGAAAAGTCGGCTCCTTACCGTAAGAAAATGGATGAAGCCGGAGTGAAGCCGGAAGATATCCAGTCGTTAGATGATTTGGAGAAAATGCCGTTTACATATAAATCGGATTTCAGAGACAATTACCCGATGGGGTTATTTGCAGTCGACAAGAAGGACTTGGTGAGATTCCATGCAAGCTCCGGAACAACGGGGAAGCCGACAGTGGTAGGATATACAAAGAAGGATTTGACCGTGTGGCTTAACAATGTGGCAAGAATCGCATGTATGGGCGGCGCCACGCCGGAGGATGTATGCCAGATTGCTTTCGGTTACGGAACATTTACCGGCGCTTTGGGACTTCACGGTGGTCTTGAGACGCTTGGAGCGTCCGTTATACCGATGTCATCCGGCAATACGAATAAACAGATTATGTTTATGCAGGATATGGAGACGACACTTTTGGTGGCAACTCCGTCATATGCACTTCATCTTGGAGAGGAAATCAGGAACAGAGGGTTGGATCCGGCAAATGATTTGAAGATTAGAATCGGACTTTTCGGCGGCGAAGGCATGACAGAGGCAATGAGAGATGAGATGCATAAGGTGTGGGGCGACCAGTTCGTATGTACACAGAATTATGGAATGAGCGAGCTTTGCGGGCCGGGTGTATCAGGTGAATGTACAGAGCTTTGCGGTATGCACATTAACGAAGACTGGTTTATTCCGGAGATTATCGATCCGGAGACAGGAGAGGTTCTGCCGGAGGGAGAACTTGGAGAGCTTGTTGTGACATGTCTCGGCAAAGAAGCGCTTCCGCTTGTAAGATACAGAACCGGCGACCTGACAAGACTTGACTATGCTCCTTGCAGATGTGGAAGAACAACGGTCCGGATGGAGAATCTGTCAGGACGTGCAGACGATATGCTTGTTATCCGGGGAGTGAACGTATTCCCGACGCAGATTGAAGAGGTACTGCTTAAGATTGAAGAAATCGGTCCTCATTACGAGATTTTGGTGGAGCGGAAGAACCGCCTTGACGTTATGACAATCACGGTGGAGCTGATTGACGACAGGCTGCTTGACAGCTATACAAAATTAAGCGAGCTTGAGAAACGGATCAAAGCGAACTTAAAGTCTATGCTTGGACTTGCCACAAACATCAAATTGGTTGCGCCGTATTCATTACAGCGTTTTGAAGGAAAGGCGAGACGGGTGACGGATTTACGAAAGGATGGTCTATAAAATGGCGAATGAGAATAAGAAAGTGATTATGCTTGGAAATGAGGCGATTGCCCGCGGAGCATATGAGGCGGGGGTAAAAGTATCCGCCGCATATCCGGGAACTCCAAGTACTGAAATCAGCGAACAGATTGTAAAATATAAAGAGGATATTTACGCGGAGTGGTCTCCGAATGAAAAGGTTGCGGCGGAGGTTGCTATCGGGGCCAGCGTATCAGGCGTGCGTTCTATGGCATGTATGAAGCATGTAGGGCTTAATGTGGCGGCAGATCCGCTTTATACAGCGTCTTATATGGGCGTAAACGGCGGACTTGTTTTTGTTGTTGCGGACGATCCGGGGCTTTACAGTTCACAGAATGAGCAGGATACAAGAATGATCGGACGTGCGGCGCAGGTTCCGGTGTTAGAGCCTTCCGACAGTATGGAGGCAAAGGAATTTATGAAGGCGGCTTTTGACATCAGCGAGCAGTTTGACCGCCCGGTTATCTTAAGAACAACGACAAGGCTCGCGCATTCCCAGGGGCTTGTGGAGCTTGGCAGCCGTGCGGAAATAGAAGACAAACCATATGTAAAGAATATTCAAAAGACAGTTATGATGCCGGGGAACGCTAAACTCCGCCACGTGGTAATCGAGAAGAAAAATCTCGAGCTTGCGGAGGCGGCAAATGCACATCCGATTAATACAGTAGAGATGAATGATACGGCGATTGGCGTTATTACAAGCGGTATTCCGTACCAATATGTAAAAGAAGCGCTTCCAAATGCGTCGGTGCTGAAGCTTGGAATGGTGAATCCTCTTCCTAAGAAAATGATTGCGGAATTTGCTTCTAAAGTGGAGAAATTGTACATAGTAGAGGAATTAGACCCGGTAATTGAGGAACAGGTAAGATCATGGGGAATCGAGGCGGTCGGCAAAGAGATATTTACCATTCAGGGCGAATACAGCGCCAATATGCTCCGGGAGGCAATTCTTGGTGAGAAGCCGGAGTTTCCGGCTCCTGCAAAAGCGCCGGGAAGACCGCCGATTCTTTGTCCCGGATGTCCGCATAGAAGCGTATACTATGTATTAAATAAACTGAAAATGCATGCGGCTGGAGATATCGGATGTTACACACTTGGGGCGGTCGCGCCGCTTAGTGTGGTGGACACTACCATCTGCATGGGTGCAAGCATCTCCAGTCTTCACGGAATGGAAAAGGCAAAGGGCAAAGATTATATTAAGAACTGGGTTGCGGTAATCGGTGATTCTACATTTTTACATACAGGCGTGAACTCCCTTATGAATATGATGTACAATAAGGCGTCAGGGACGGTTATGATTCTTGATAACTCGACAACCGGCATGACAGGGCATCAGGATCACGCGGCGACAGGGAAAACACTTCTCGGGGAGCCGACATATGCAATTGATATTCCTGCACTCTGCCGTGCGATAGGCGTAAAAAATGTTGTGGAAGTCAATGCATTTGACATTGTGAAGCTGGAAAAAGTTGTTAAAGAAGAAACGGCAAAGGATGAAGTATCAGTTATTATAACGAAGTCGCCGTGCGTACTGCTTGATAAATCAAAGAAACCGTTTTATATTGCACACGAAGACAAATGTAAGAAATGCGGCATGTGCATGAAACCGGGATGTCCGGCGATGACAAAGAATGCGGACGGAACGGTCCGTATTGACGATACGATGTGTACGGGATGCGGTCTTTGCGAGACATTATGCAAATTTGACGCAATTGAATTAGTAAAGGCAGGTGACAGATAATGGCAGCAAAGAATATTATGATTGTCGGCGTGGGGGGGCAGGGAACGCTTCTCACAAGCCGAATCCTGGGTGGACTTGCAATTGCAGGAGGATATGACGTAAAGCTTTCGGAGGTTCACGGTATGGCGCAGAGAGGCGGAAGTGTTGTCACTTATGTGCGCTACGGCGAGAAAGTTGCAGAGCCGATTGTAGAGGAAGGTCAGGCAGACGTCATTATCGCATTTGAAAGACTTGAGGCGCTCAGATATTCACATTTTTTGAAGAAAGACGGAGTTTTGATTGCAAATGACTGGAGAATTGATCCGATGCCGGTTGTAATCGGAGCAGCAGAGTACCCGGAAGGAATTTTAGAAGACCTTGCAAAAGAACATAAGGTATATACGGTAAATGCAACAGAAGAGGCGAAAAAACTTGGAAATCCAAGGGTGTTTAACATGATAGTGCTCGGGATTGCCGCACAGCATATGGATTTTACTAAAGAGCAGTGGTATGATGTGATTGAGAAGACGGTGCCGCTAAAGACAATTGAAATTAATAAAAAAGCATTTGATGTAGGTTATGTGCGCAGAATGATGGAATCAGAAAAGGAGAAAACGGATGATTAAACAGTTATCAGTATTTGTGGAAAACAGACCAGGGAGTCTTATGGACGTAACAAATGCACTTACGGAAGCGCACATAAATATCCGTGCGGTTGCTTCATTTGACACTCCTGAATTTGCAATCTTACGTTTGGTGGTAGACAAAGCGGAGGACGCGAAGAGCTATTTGACTTCTAAAGGGTTTGTGGTCCGTGTTCATGATGTAATGGGAGTGGAACTAATCGACCAAAAGGGAAATCTGAATCATATGTTGAAAATCCTTGCGGATGGTGAAATCAGCATTAATTATATTTATTCATTTGTAATCAGAGCCGAAAAGGCTCCGGTTATGGTATTTAGTACCGATGATTATGAGCAGGCGGAACAGATTTTGAAGGGAGCTGGCGTCAAAATAATAGAGGACAGCGAATTGTAGAGAAGACAGTGAGGAGAAATGAAGATATGGAATGGCAGGAGAGAATCAGGCAGCCGGAAATTGAGTGTATGAGCAGAGATGAGATGATTGCTCTGCAGAGTGAACGCCTTGTGAAGCAGGTAGCAAATGTATATGAACATGTTGCGTTTTATAACAGGAAGATGAAAGAACTGGGTGTGGAACCGGGAGATATAAGAGGAATTGAAGATATACATAAGCTTCCGTTCACGACCAAAGAAGATCTGCGTGATAATTATCCTTTCGGGCTTTTAGCGGTTCCCAAATCTAAGGTTGCCAGAGTGCAGGGAACATCAGGAACAACGGGTAAGCTGACGCTTGCGTCTTACACGAAGCATGATACGGAGATTTGGGGTGAATGTGTGGCGAGAGGGCTTACGATGGCTGGACTTACGGAAGAGGATATTATCCATGTATGTTATGGTTACGGATTATTCACCGGAGGATTGGGGCTTGATTTTGGTGCAAGAGAACTTGGAGCGCTTGCAATTCCAATGTCGGCAGGCAATACAAAGAGACAGATGATGTGTCTTGAGGACTTTGGGGCGACGGCAATGGCTTGTACGCCGTCCTATGCGCTACATCTTGCAGAAGCGCTTGAAGATGCGGGACTTGTCGACAGACTGAAACTGAAGGCGGGGATTTTCGGGGCAGAGCCATGGACCGTGGAGATGCGCATGGAAATAGAGCGTAAGCTTAAGATTAATGCTTTCGATATTTATGGATTATGCGAGATTCTTGGACCTGGCGTGGCGATGGAATGTATCCATCACAGCGGACTTCACATTTATGAAGACCACTTCCTGCCGGAAATTTTGGATCCTGCGACTGATAAACCGGCGGCAGACGGGGAGACAGGCGAACTTATTTTCACAACGCTTACTAAGGAAGCGATGCCCCTTATCCGTTATCGTACAAAGGATTTGACGAGTATGGACAGAAGTACATGTGCATGCGGAAGGACACTTCCGAGAATTTCTAAATTCAAGGGACGTACAGATGATATGAAGGTAATACGCGGAGTCAATGTATTCCCAACCCAAATCGAGACAGCATTACTTTCTATTGATGAAGCGCTGCCGCACTATTTACTCATTGTAGATCGTGAGAATAATCTTGACGTACTTACAGTTATGGTAGAGGTAGATGAACGTTACTTCTCAGATGAGATTCGTAAGCTCGATGACCTGAAAAAGAAAATCGGTAATGTGATCAAACAGGCAATCGGTGTTTCTGTCAAAGTGAAGCTGGTTGAGCCGAAGTCAATCGAGAGAAGCGAAGGAAAGGCGAAACGTGTAATCGATAACAGAAAATTATAGGAGGCGGAGCGTATGACAATTAAACAGTTATCTATTTTTTTGGAAAACAGAGAAGGACGATTGGATGAAGTACTGGCGGTTCTTGGCAGAAATGGAATTAATATTGTGGCATTAAGTCTTGCGGATACAACAGAGTATGGAATGTTAAGACTTATTGTATCGGAACCGGATAAAGGAAAAGAGGTCTTAAAAGAAGCTGGAATTGTGGCGATGGCGACAAAGGTGATCGCGCTTCGGGTACCGCATGCCGCAGGTTCTTTGAGTAAGGCGATGCACCTGCTTGTGCAGAATAATGTGAATATAGAGTACATGTATGCATTTGCAAATGGAGAGGATGCTTCCGCAGTTCTGAAAACGGAAATTCCTGAGAAGGCAGTCCGCGTGCTGAAAGAAGGGGGATTTGACGTATGGGAGGAAGAGGAGGCTTACAGAGCTAATATGTAAGGAAAAACCCCGGTACAGACAAACTGCACCGGGGTTACTTAATCTCACTTATTAATGTTGCTTTTTAAATACTAAATCAGACATCTCTACTGTAAATATAATAAATATAAACAAAAATATATAATCAAATAAATAAAAGGCACATATAAAATTTTGATTAAAGTTTTACTACATTAATAGCCTGAGGTCCTTTAGCTCCTTCTGTTACATCGAATTCAACTTCCTGACCTTCTTCTAAAGATTTGAATCCTTCCATCTGTAAGCCTGAGTAGTGTACGAATACATCATTTCCTGACTCGTCTGAGATGAATCCATAACCTTTTTGGTTGTTAAACCATTTTACTGTACCTTTGTTCATTGTGTTACCTCCCAATAGAAATATAATAATTAGAAAGAATCATATTAATATGATTCTATGTTAGATTAGCATAAGTACATAGGAATGTCAATCAAATTGATAAAAAATTGTGGGAAACAGACAAAGAGAATAATTGTATTCTGCACATAATTTGAGTAAAATATATATAGCATTGCAGGGAAAGGATGGATTCTATGAAAAATATTTATACAAGCGTAACAGAATTAATCGGAAAAACTCCTCTTCTGGAGGCGGTGAGACTGGAACAGAGGGAGAATTTAAAAGCAAAGTTATTATTAAAGCTGGAATATTTTAACCCGGCGGGAAGCATGAAAGACCGCGTGGCAAAGCAGATGATTGAGGATGCCGAGGAACGCGGGCTTATCAAGGAAGGGGCGGTCATTATTGAGCCTACAAGCGGCAACACGGGAATCGGGATTGCGGCAATAGCGGCGGCGAAGGGATATAAGGCTGTTCTTACAATGCCGGAGACAATGAGCGTAGAAAGACGAAAGCTTCTTCTTGCCTATGGCGCCGAGATTGTATTGACTGACGGAAAAGCAGGCATGGGCGGAGCGATAAAGAAAGCTGATGAGCTGGCGGCGGCTATGGACAACGCGATTGTACTTGGGCAGTTTGTGAATCCGTCGAACCCGATGGCGCATGAATTGACAACAGGACCGGAGATATGGCGGGACACGGACGGCGAGGCAGATATGCTTGTGGCGGGAGTGGGAACCGGAGGAACCATAACGGGAACCGGAAGATATCTGAAAGAAAAGAAACCGGAGATAAAGGTGGTGGCGGTAGAACCTCAAGACTCGGCGGTTCTGTCAGAGGGCGCAGCAGGCCCCCACGGACTGCAGGGAATCGGCGCCGGGTTTATTCCTGAGATTTTAGATATGGATATAATTGACAATGTGGTATGTGTGAAGGAGGAAGAAGCGTATGCCGCGGTGAGACAGCTGGCAGAGTCAGAGGGTATTCTTGTGGGGATAACTTCGGGCGCTGCGCTTCACGCGGCGGTTATTGAGGCAAAGAAACCTGAAAATGAAGGGAAAACGATTGTGGCGGTACTTCCGGACACGGGTGAAAGATATCTTTCGACGCCGCTGTTTGAATAGTGGCAGTATAAAACAGACTGCATATATTGTATATAAAGCGAAAAAGGCAGTTTGAATTTATGGAGAACTTAAATCTTGTACCGATTACAGGCGTAATACAGAGTATCCGGCAGGTATCGGATGAGTGCTGTCAGCAGATGGTGGCAATACAGAATTCAGAAGGGATAAATAATTTTGTCGTATCACCGGACACTTATGTAATAAATACAGTGAGGCTTCGTGTCGGAATGCGTGTAACTGCGTTTTATGATGCTAATCTTCCGGTGCCCCTTATTTATCCGCCTCAATACAATGCGGCAATAATAGGACGAAGCAATGCCAATGAGATGATTTATGCGGGATATTTTGATGAGAATTTACTGGCTGCAGATGATTCTCTTCAGCTTAACATGTCAAGGGCAACGGATGTTGTTACATCTAACGGGCAGAATTACAGCTGTCCGGTAGGCGATAATGTGTTGATTGTGTATTACAGTATTGTGACGCGGAGTATTCCGCCGCAGACGACGCCGCATAAAATTATTGTTATGTGCTAGATTGCGGGTGACAAGATACACATTATGCATGCTTTCATATATTAGTAAAGGAAATATATGAAAGGGAGACAGTTATGAAAAAGCGGATTATTGCATTTGCAGCAGTCCTGTCATTGATCGTTGCAACAGTATCAGTGGCAGGATGCGGAAAGAAAGAGGAGAAGCCAAAAGAGGAGAGTAATACTGTGGCGGCAGATGAAAAAGAACTTCAGAAGATTACATTAAACGAGGTGGCACATTCTATTTTCTACGCGCCGATGTATGTGGCGATTGAGAAAGGATATTTTGAAGAAGAGGGAATTGAATTAGACCTTGTGTGCGGATTTGGCGCTGATAAGACGATGACGGCGGTAATATCAGGTGAAGCAGAGATTGGGTTCATGGGTTCGGAAGCGTCTATTTACACTTATAATGAAGGGGCTAATGATTATGTGGTGAACTTTGCACAGCTTACACAGCGTGCAGGGAATTTCCTTGTGGCACGTGAAGAAATGCCGGAATTCAAATGGACGGATTTGGAAGGCAAAGAAGTTCTTGGAGGACGAAAGGGCGGTATACATATATCAATGTAAATTATGAGTCGGTTGTGATTTTGTGTAACTGGGTGGATGGGATGAATAGTGTGAAGGGTATATAAAAAGTGGCGGAAATACCAACAATGATATTTCCGCCAAAATCATTAAGCCACCTGTGGATAATCGATAACTGCAATTTCCTGCATTAATTTTTTTGCCATATCAACAATTAATTCAAGGCGTTCAGCAACTTCGTCTGTATAATATTTTTCCCCACACTGATCACATTCAAGGCATGGAACATTTTTAATTACAATAATACAATTTTTATAATTGACAACGTGTGTTGTTGTGCTATTGACAGTTGTACTATTCTTACAATACATACACATATCTATCACCTCTTTCTTCGAGTCTTTAAATCATTTTCAAATTTCTTTGTATCTGGGTAATATGCCGTTATGATATATATATTTATATTATCACACCCGGCAACAATATGCAAAATTTGTCCATTTACGTTATATCCAAAAATCAAGCAACTTGGATTAGGATAATCTTCAGGGTAATCTTCTATAATTTCACCAGTTGCAATTCCATTTTTTACATCAGCTCGACTGATATCCCTTTCCTGCATTCGTTGCAGACAATGCTGTGTCCAGAGGATTTTTGATTCTGAACACAATTTCTGATATATTTCTAAATTCGTTCGCTCCCTCCTTAACTTTGTTACAAGCTATAAATATTATACATCAATTTTATTATCGATAACACATAAGAACCGCGATGTCTGCCAAATAATCTCTTTAGCTATAAAGTAACAGTTCAGCCATAAAAGCTCGAATTGGCTATTTCATAGCCTTTTCCGCTGCTAACGCAGCTAAAATTCTCGCTTATGGCAGAACGCCATATACAAAGTCCACAAAAAGTCTTCGTTTTCAAACACGTTTGAACTCAGATTTTTGTGACTTTGTGCATGGCTGAACTGTTACGCTATAAATTGTGAATGCTCTGTTTTGAATAGATAGGAATTTTATCTTGTGATAAAATGTATTGTTTCTTTCAATTCATCGCTAAATTCTTCTAAATCTTTCATTGTGATTGCATCTTCATTTAAAAGTGAAACAATGTTAGAGATGCAATTAGAACGGCTCATTCTTAACTGTACACCGGTATCTTTTTTATCGTTGCGAATTCGCTCTTCTAAAGCCCAGAATTTTTCGGAAGGAGTTCCTTCACCATTTAATAATTCAATATATTCTTTATTCAACTTATCCATATAGGCTTCTTGCCAGTCTGAAATTTTCTCTCTGAACAAAGACCAATCCTTTTTGGTAAATCCGTATTCTGACATTTGTATCCCCTCCACTTTGACATAAGTAAATTATAGTATAAGCAGTTCTGTTTCTCAATACTTGTCTTTTGAAAAATTGCATTTAATTTTCGATTTTGTATGATTGAGAATTACAATTCAAAATTGAATTTTAAAACGTCGAATGCTATAATCTTCTTATAATTAAAAATTACCAGAAACATATTGTAAAAGTATCATAAAAAATCCAATACACTCTGAACATCACTTATCTTAAAAAATAGTATTCTCAGTACTTTTTCTTTCTTAAATTATCAAGAGCAAGCTCCACCCCGGTATTACCATATCGCCATTCTGCCGTATATGTATGTAGTGGTCAAGCTTTTTTGTAACATTTGTGGCTAAAAAATCAAGTCGCTTACC
>CANAZK010000071.1 GCA_947366105.1 uncultured Lachnospiraceae bacterium
CACAAAAACACTTCCCGACATAATAATTGCTTTCGCCTTTTCTCTGGACTCAGCCAAATTACGCTTTACCAGTAATACATCTAAACGTTCTTTCATGTTCTACCTCTGCCGCCCAATATAGCGAGTAATAATCTGTTTTGTAACAGACTCTGCATCGAGCATAATTTCTTTTCTCAATACATCTGTATTGCCATGCTCCACATATTCGTCAGGAACAGTTATATTCAACACATCTGCCGAAAGCCGCCGGCTCATTACAAAATCCTGTACCTTCTGACCGTAACCGCCGGAGAGTACATTTTCCTCAATTGTAACAAAGAGCGAATGATCCTTTGCCATCTCCCTCAGAATCTCCTCATCTATTGGTTTTATAAAACGGCTGTTAATTAAACTACAGTTGTAGCCTGTTTCCTTTAGATTCATGCGGACCTTTTCCGCAATTTCCATCATGTGCCCTACGGCAAAAATCGCAATACTGTCTTCTTCAAATATTGTTTCACTTGTCTGGAAGGTAATCGGCTTTCTGTATTCTCCAAGCCCCGTATACGCCCTGCCCCGCGGGTAACGGACTGCAACCGGCGCACCACATGAAACTGCATAGCGGATCATATCCGCAAGCTCCCATTTATTTTTAGGGGAAATTACAGTCATGTTCGGAATGCTGGAAAGATAAGACAAATCAAAGATTCCCTGATGTGTCTCTCCGTCGTTTCCGACGATTCCCGCCCTGTCTACCGCAAATACAACCGGAAGATTCTGTAATGCAACATCATGAATCAATTGGTCATAGCCCCTTTGGAGAAAGGATGAATAAACGGCAAACACCGGCTTTAATCCGCCTGCTGCAAGTCCCGCCGCAAATGTCACCGCATGTTCTTCTGCAATACCCACGTCAAAAAACCGTTTGCCATACCGTTTTGCAAACTCTGTAAGACCGGTTCCGTCTTCCATAGCCGCTGTAATCGCCACTACTTTCGGATTCTTCGCGGCAATGTCGCACATTACTTTTCCGAACACATCCGTATAAGTATCCCCGTCCTTTGGAGACACTGCATTTCCGGTCTCCACCTCAAACGGCCCCGTTCCGTGAAACTTTGACGGCTCATTTTCTGCCGGAGAATATCCCTTTCCCTTTTTCGTAATCACATGTACAAGCACTGCGTTATTGAGTCTTTTCGCTTCTTGGAAGGCACGGTAAAGTTCTGTAATGTTGTGCCCGTCCACCGGACCAAGATAAGTAATTCCCATATCCTCGAAAAACATGCCCGGTACTAAAAGCTGCTTGATTCCGCTTTTCGTTTTACGGATATGCTCAACAATCGGTTTCCCGGCAACCGGAACCCTCTTAAGCGCCGTCTCCACGCCCTTTTTTAAATCTGTATAGGCGTCAGCCGTACGCAGTCCGTTCAAATATTTTGACATCCCGCCCACATTACGGGATATAGACATATTGTTATCATTTAATACAATGATAAAGTTGCTCTTCAGATGGGAAGCATTGTTGAGCGCTTCATAAGCCATTCCTCCGGTAAGGGAACCGTCCCCTATGACAGAAATAACGTAATGCTTCTCTCCGAGAATCTCACGCGCCTCCACATAACCGAGTCCGGCGGAAATAGACGTAGAGCTGTGTCCCGTGTCGAAAGCGTCGCAACTGCTCTCCTTCCGCTTCGGAAACCCGCTCATTCCGCCATGTTTACGCAAATCGTCGAATCCCGATTTTCTTCCTGTCAGCAGCTTGTGGGTGTAAGCCTGATGTCCTACATCCCATATCATTCTGTCCTTCGGAAGCTCAAATGCAAGATGCAGCGCCATCGTAAGCTCTACTACTCCCAAATTGGATGCCAAATGTCCTCCGGTGACACTGATTTTCTCAATCAGAAATTCCCGAATCTCATCTGACAGCACGGACAGCTCCTGCTTATTCAATTGTTTTATATCATTTTCTTTATGAATGCGTTCCAGCACCATACATATCCACTCCTAACGTTCTCTGTGTATCAGTTTTTCAATCAGACACCTCAGATACGGATTTTGTTTATTCAGACTCTCCAAAATTCGGATTGCGTCAATGGACAGCCTTTCCACCTCTTCTTTTGCCCTCTCACAGCCAAACAATGTTACATATGTCGTCTTTTCATTCTTTTCATCACTATGCACCGGTTTTCCAAGAACCGCATCCGTACTTGTCACATCCAAAACATCATCCTGAATTTGGAATGCCATGCCGATTTTCCCGGCAACTGCTTCCACTTTGTTTATCTCCTCTTTTGACGCCCCTGCAAGAACGGCTCCAATCATCATCGCCGCTTCAATCAAGGCGCAGGTTTTCAAGCGGTAGATAAAGTCGATAACTTTCTCTTCCGTTTCACTGCCGGCAGATGCGATATCCACCACCTGGCCGCCGATCATCCCGTATACGCCGGCTTTCCTCCCAAGAATCTGTATTGCCTTTCCGATTATAAAACTGCTCTCCGGCTCCATGTCAAATGCCTTTGCCGCAGTCTCAAATGCATAATTAAGCAAAGCGTCCCCTGAAAGAATTCCCATAGCTTCCCCGTATACAATATGGGTTGTTTTTCTTCCCCTTCTGTAATCGTCATTATCCATTGCAGGAAGATCGTCATGAATTAAAGAGTAAGTATGAATCATCTCTAGAGCAGCCATAAACGGCTCTATCACGTCCGATTTTCCGCCGAACATGGTATAAACTTCCTTCATCAGCATAGGGCGGAGCCTTTTGCCTCCCGCCATCAGATTATATTCCATTGCTTCCATAATCTTTTTCTGATATCCTTCTTCCGGCGGAAGATATTTTTTCAAAATGCCTTCAATCTCTGCCGTTTTCCGCTCTCTCTCCTCATTAAAATTCATGTTCGTTTCCCTCCCTGTCCAAAATCAGCATTTTCTTTTCCACAGTGTCTATCTTATCATTGCATATTTTTAACAGCTTCATTCCTTCACTGTACAGTTGAAAAGAATCTTCAAGGGAAATGTCCTCCTTCTCCAGTTCTTCCGTAATGCCGTCAAGCTGTCTGAATACTTCACTAAGCGTCTGTGTCTCCATATAATTCCCCTTTCATAGTATCCACCACTTTTGCCTTTACCATTCCGTCAGTTACACATATGTCAAGCAAGTCGCCGACTTTCACACGGGCTATACTTTTCACGGCATGTCCTTCCTGATCGGTCACATATGAAAAACCCTGATTGAGCCTGCGGACAGGAGATACACCCTTCATGCTCTCTATCCTGACTGCAAGTTCATGCCTTGCCCGGATAAGCTTCTGTCTCATCTTCTCCCGAATCTGCTCCTCCAGCTCAATTGCAAGCTGTTTCTGCTGTGCCAGCTTATTTCCCGGATGCAGATACTTCATACGCGTCTCATAGCCCGACAATCTTGCACGCTGCCGTTCAAGACTCCTTACAAAAGACTTCTTAAGCTGCATGTCATATGCATACACTGCCTCTTCCAGCGCCCTGTATTCAAATACTGCCAGTTCTGCCGCTGCTGAAGGAGTCGGCGCCCGCAAATCCGCCACATAGTCTGCAATGGTTGTATCTGTCTCATGTCCCACGGCAGAGATGACAGGCACGCTGCACTCAAAAATCGCCCTTGCCACGATCTCCTCATTAAACGCCCACAGATCCTCTATGGAGCCTCCGCCTCTTCCTACAATCATCACATCCACATTCTTACTCTCAAGCATCCTGATTCCTTCCACAATGCTTGCCGGAGCCTCCTTGCCCTGTACAAGCGCCGGATAAAGTATCAGCTGCACATACGGATTTCTTCTCGATGCAATATTCATAATATCCCGTACAGCCGCTCCGGTGGGAGCAGTTACAACCCCGATACGCTTTGCAAATCTTGGAATGAGCCGCTTATATTCCTCCGCAAACATACCCATTTCCTCAAGCTCTTTTTTCAGCGCTTCAAATCTCTCATATAGCAGCCCGGCTCCGTCAAGAATCACTTCCTTTGCATAAAGCTGGTATTTCCCGTCCCTTTCGTAAGTTGTAATATTCCCAAGAACGATTACCCGCTGTCCCTCCTGCATACGAAAAGCAAGCCCCGCGCGCTGTCCCGCAAACATAATGCAGGCAATCGTTCCGGACTCATCCTTAAGAGAAAAATAAATATGACCTGACGTATGGTATTTACAGTTGGAAACTTCACCCTTTACATAAATACGGTTCAACATGAAGTCCTGGGTAAACATATTTTTAATATATGCGTTCACCTGCTTTACCGAATATACATTCCGCATACAAAACTCCTAATCCGCCAGCCTCGCAAGCACTCCATTGACAAATGACGGTCCTTCATCCCCGCTGTATTTCTTTGCAAGCTCCACCGCCTCGTTAATTGCAACGCCCACCGGAATCTCGTCATCCCACTTCATCTCATATACGGCAAGCCTGAGAATCGACAAATCCACCTTATTCATACGGCTTGTTTTCCATCCCGTCGTGTGGGTGTTCAAAATGTCGTCAATCTCTTTGATTCTTTCAACCACCTTTGCATGTTTAGCGGTAATATATGTCCTGTCCTTATCAGAAAGCCCTTCAATATCATCCAAATAAAGCTCTGCCTGCTCCGGCATCTCGTCCTCTCCGTTAAATTCTATTAAAAATAACATTCTGAAAATATGTTTCCTAAGTTCTGATCTTCCCATCATTAATCCTCTCTGTCACCATGATTTACATATCTTTCTAATCTATTCATTATACTACACATTTCTATATCTTGGCAATAAAAAGAATCTCGCCAAAGTTTCACCCATCTGCGAGATTCTTTTCATTGTCGTTATTAAGCTTCCATCTCTACTCCCGCAACCCGAATATTCACGTCCGCTACTGTCAGACCGGTCATATTCTCGATTGCTGCTTTTACTTTCTCCTGAACCTTTCCTGAAATGCCCATAATGCTGCAGCCATATTTCAGATTCAAATTTAATGATACTGTCACAATGCCTTCCAGCACATCTACTTTCACGCCCTTTGAAAGGTTCTTCATCCCAAGCTTGCCGATAATCTCTCTCGTTGCATTTCCTGCCATAGAAGCGACTCCATCCACCTCCATAGCTGCAAGTCCGGCGATAATCGCCACAACCTCGTCAGCAATCTTCACCTCGCCGAGATTCTCATCCGCATGTATCGTATACTCGTTTCTTTCTTCTTTTCCCATATTTCAAAACCTCCTGCTTTGGTTTGTTATCTTCTGCTATTATAACAAATTTATACCACTTTGCAAAGACAAAGTTTAAGAACGCCCGAATTCCGCTAATAAAAGCCCCGGATTTCTCTCTTCCGTCATGCGCACGCTCCAGCTGTTGACAAACAGAAGAAGAGGTCTTTCTTTCAAGTCCTTAATCTTTTTCATGTCAGAAGTCCCCACAATCTTATCAAGATTGATCTCATCGTTTTCAATCCAGCGGATGTGTTCATAAGGAAGCGTATCCATACGTATTTCCACATTGTATTCACTTTCCAAACGGTATTTTAACACATCAAACTGCAGAACACCTACGACACCCACTATAATCTCTTCCATACCGGTATTGTATTCTTGGAAAATCTGGATTGCCCCTTCCTGCGCAATTTGGTTAATCCCTTTGATAAACTGTTTTCTCTTCATGGTATCTACCTGGCGCACCCTTGCAAAATGTTCTGGCGCAAATGTAGGAATCCCTTCATATGCAAACTTATCGGCTGATGTTGTAAGCGTATCTCCGATGGAGAAAATACCAGGGTCAAATACACCGATGATATCCCCTGCGTAAACCTTCTCAACGGCTTTACGCTCACTTGCCATCATCTGCCGCGGCTGGGAAAGTTTCACCTTCTTGCCGCCCTGAATATGGAATACGTCCATCCCCGCTTCAAATTCTCCCGAGCAGATTCTCATAAACGCAATCCGGTCCCGGTGCGCTTTGTTCATGTTTGCCTGAATTTTAAATACAAAGGCGGAAAAATCCTGTTCCCTCATGGGGTCAATCTCGCCCTTGTCGGATTTTCTCGGAAGCGGCGAAGAGGTCATCTCAAGGAAATGCCGCAAAAATGTCTCCACTCCAAAGTTCGTCAAAGCCGAACCGAAGAATACCGGCGAAAGCTCGCCTTTATCCACCAATTCCTGTGAAAACTCTGCGCTTGCCCCGTCGAGAAGCTCTATCTCTTCTTCAAGAAGCTCTCTTTGGCTTTCGCTGATAAGCCCATCCACCATCGAATCGTCGATGGAAACCTTCCTCACCTCGCCCATGCTTGTTCCCTTATGGGTATCGGAGAAAAGCTCGACCTCCCTGTGTTCCCTGTCATATACGCCGCGAAACTCCTTACCCGAACCGATGGGCCAGTTAATAGGACATGTGGCAATTCCAAGCTCTTTTTCAATATCGTCCAAGAGTTCAAACGTATCTCTTGCTTCCCGGTCCATCTTGTTAATAAATGTAAAAATCGGTATACGGCGCATCACACAAACCTTAAAAAGCTTTCTTGTCTGCGCCTCCACGCCTTTTGACGCATCGATCACCATAACCGCTGAATCGGCCGCCATAAGCGTACGGTAAGTATCCTCTGAGAAGTCCTGATGTCCCGGAGTATCAAGAATATTAATACAATATCCTCCATAGTTAAACTGAAGCACCGAAGAAGTAACCGAGATACCTCTCTCTTTCTCAATCTCCATCCAGTCGGAAACCGCATGTTTCGCAGTTGCCTTCCCCTTTACAGAACCCGCCTGGTTAATTGCTCCGCCGTACAGCAGAAACTTCTCCGTCAATGTTGTTTTTCCCGCATCCGGGTGGGAAATAATAGCAAAGGTTCTGCGTCTTTTTATTTCATTTATCATATTCGACATACATCTTGTTCTCCTTTTCACAATTGCAGTCTATATGATACATTCTTTTGTAAAATTTTTCAAGGAAAAACTACTTTTCTTCCCCGTGAATCGGTGTAATTACAACGTTTTCCGCCGCAACATCTGTTTTTCTTGTAACGATATCTTCAATCTGTGCAAGATTGGCGTCCGTCAGCTCCGTATTTCCAACCACAACGTCCGCCGCATCCTGTGTAAGGCTCACCACCGCATCCGTAAATCCTTTGGAAGCAAGGAGTGTTTCAACTGCCGCTTCTTTCTCTGCAAGTTCTGTCATCTGCACCATCTGTGCAATTGCATCCTGTTTCTGCTCATCGCTGATATTCTCATTATCGATAATACCCTGAAGAGTTTCTTTATTTTTCGCTCTTACCTGCTCTCTCGTAACCTTTGCCTCTGCTACAATACCGCTTGTAAGCACTGCTTCTCCCGGTGTTCCTTCCACTTCGCCGTCAGCCACTTCATTGTCCATGCTCACAATGTCCCCTGTTGTGTCAACCCCTTCCTCCGAAATGTCAAGAAGCTCCTTATTTGCAAGGTCGCCGCTTGTTTCCTTGGTTGTTTTGTCACCGAAGATTCTTCCCGAGTAGTTCAGATACCCTGCGATTGCAATCATAATTGCAAGTGTTGTAATAATAATCTGGTTTTTCTTAAATAATCGTTTCAAAATGCTCCTCCTATTTTTTTTGTTTCATTTTCATTATCTTAATTTTATGCGTGTCTACATTAAATAATGCCTGAACTGCTTCAGTAATATTCTTTATTGTAGTGGGATCTCCGCCTCCTTCTGCAATCACAATCACACCTTCTATCTCAGGCGTCATTTCTTTCTTGATATAAGGCGTCTGATTCTCGTTTGTTCCCTTGTAAATGGTCGTCTCACTGGAAGAATTATCCTTTGTTTTCCGCGTACCGCCTGCCGAATCCTCTTCTTCCACAGACTGGCTTGTGCTTCCCTTGTCCTTCTCAATAATCTTTTCCGATGTAGATTTTAGCGTTATCATAACTTTGTTCTTTCCCACCCCGGACACATTCTCAAGCATTCGGGACAGTTTCTTCTCCATCTCCTCTTCATACCCTGCCGTCCCCGCACTCTCATCCGTGCTGTCGGCGACGGCTTCATCACCACCCTTCCCTTTCTCCTTTGCAGGAAGCGCAATGACGACAAGAAGAATGCCCGCCAAAAGTATGATCAGAAGCTGCTGCTTCTTAGGCGCCATACCGTTTATCTTCGATTTCCAGTCAATCTTCAGCTTCAATCTTTATTCCCTCCACTTCTATCCCGTCTTCTGCCGCCTCTTCCGCATAGTCCTTGAGTTCAATATCACGCAGATAACTTGTTGAGCGTTCGATTTCCTCCAGTTCGTCTTGGTACTTCCCGGTTGTAAATAAATCGGAAACTGTTCCTTCCATGCCGAATATTCTGAAAACCGGCGCCATAAGAAGCAGAATCAATATCATTCCCGTGAAAAAACGAATATATTTTTTGTAAGTATTATCCGGCAGTATCTGAATCAGAACCGTTGCCAGAATCATATAAAACGCAATGTTTTCAACCCACTCATACAGAAATTCAAACATGCCGTCCCCCTTTTACATCGTGGTCGCCGTCACAATTGCTATTGTCAGGAGAAATAGAACCCCTGTTGTGAAAACCAGCCGGAGTAAAAGCTGGCTTCCGTCGCCCATGCACATAATACAGCCCACAATCCGTTTATCTGATATAGGCTGCACAAACGCCGCCACCAGTTTGTATAAAAATGCCATAATGAGCATCTGAATCGCCGGAACCGCACATATGGCAATACATATCACTGCTCCCGTAACCCCGATTCCGTTTTTCACAAGTACTGCCGTTCCAAGAAGCGCCTCTGTCACGCCGCCGATGGCGTCCCCGATTGCCGGAAGTACTTCAACGCCTTTTGTAATCACACCCCTCTTCAGCGAATCCACTGCAGGCGCGATAAGCCCTTGAATCAGATTCAGCCCCACAACAGCAGCCAAAAGCGTCTTAGCCGTCCATGTGATAACAAATTCAATCAGCTCGGCAAACTTCGACAGGTAATCCTCTGTGGAAATATTATTCAAAATCTTCACCACCATATAGATATGCAGCAGCGGAAGCAGAAAGTTTAATATCAGCAATTCCACAATATAAATCAACAGAAGCGTCAGATTGTAAAACACGATGGACGTGCTGCTTCCGGTAGATATGGCAACTGCCAGAAAATATACCGGACCGAGAGCTCTCATGAATACAATAAGATTTACAAGACTTGTTTCCGCTGAATCCAGCACAACCTGAAAGGAAGTCAGGCAAATCGTAATCAGAAGCATGTACAACACGTAAAAACTGATTTCTCCTATCTGCCGGTTCTGAAATACACTGGAGAAATTGGTGAAAATAGCCGCGATTACCGCAATCAGTAATATATGTATAAGACCTTCCCTGCTTGTTCTGAATTCATAGAAAATTTGGTCTGCAACCAATTCCTCCAAAAGCTTCACGGACCATTCTGTCTCACCGCTTATAAGCCCTTTCACCGTATCTCCGAACTTTATTTTCCTGTCCGGCATAACCTCAGCCAGCACACTGTCAATCTCGCCGAAATCAAACTCCTTCATCATCTTATCCTCGGCCTCTTTCTGAGCCCTGTCCTCTTGCAAATTTCCTGCCGCCTCTGCCCGGATGCCAAACCCGGATACAATAAGGAGGAGGACACACAATATTCTTCTCATCTTGCTCCTCCTACCCCAAAAACATCTGGATTGTCGACAAAAGCGCCTGAAGTATCGGCATACTAAGGGCAAGAATTGTCAACTTGCTGAAAATCTCTATCTGCTGCGCAATAGTTTGGTAACCCGCATCCTTGCAGATTGCCGATGCAAACTCCGCCACATAAGTAACGCCCAGCATTTTCAAAAGCGCCGTCAAGTATGTATTCTTAATATGTATCTGGCTGCCGATAGTTATAATCGTACTTATAATCGTTTCAAGCCTGCCTACGATACTGATAAAAATAAACATACTTAGCGCTATGCTGATATAGGTCCCATATTCCGACTTTCCGCTTTTGAACTGAATTGCAAGCAGCGCTCCCAGCACACCCATGATGCCAATCTGAACAATTCCCATAAATGTCTCCTTTAAAGTGAAAATAATCGTTTAATGGATTCAAACAAATCATAAATATACGGAACAATCCAAAACAGCACAAGCAGAAGTCCTGCAAAGCTTGTCAGAAACGCCTGCTCCTCTCTGCCGCTGTGCTTAAGCACCTGACTCAGCACGGAAACCAAAATTCCTACTGCCGCAATTTTGAAAATCAAGTTTACATTCATCTTTTCCTCCCGCCTATATCAAAACAACTGCAAGAAAAATTCCTCCCATTACTCCAAGACAGTTACAGAGTCTTTTCCGGGCTGCAAGCTCTTCCCGCATCTGCTGTATTTCCAGTTCCAGTCTCTCAAGATACAGATTCACAGCTCCAATCTGCATCTCCTCATCCATATATCCCATATTCGTTCCCACATCCTTAAGCTTCTCCAAATCCGTTTTTTTCAGATATGTGTGTGAAAGATATGTTTCGATAGTCCTTGTCCACAATTCCGGAAAACTCTTTCCGGCTTTTTCTTCCAGTCTTTTTGAAAGCTCCAATAGCCATTCCCCATAAATGTCTTCCGTCCTTTTCCCCATGTGGTAAAAGGCTTCCTGAAGCGGCGCCTTCGTGTACCTGATTTCACTTCTCAGCATCAGGAAAAGCTCTCTCAAACGCTGCACTTCCTCCAAATGCTTCTGCAGCTCCAATGCTTTCAGCCACCCCATGCCGCTCCCCGCCGCAATAATCAGTATACAGCCTATGATTTTCTGCATATGCTTTCCCCTCTCACGACACTGTTTCTTTATATATCAGATTCCCGCCGTTGTCGTAAATCCCCTCTATGCCTCCTACATGATGCCGGCTGCTTAGGACAACGTACCGTTCAAATCTTTTTTCTCTTATCATCTGCTCAAACAAAGGTTTCTTCCTTATCTCTTCCACGGAGGCGCCATGCGCCGTAACAAGCAGCTTGCATCCGCAGTGTATCGCATATTCAACAGCCCGTACATCCTCCTCCGCACCGATCTCATCCACCGCCAATATCCGCGGAGCCATAGAACGAATAAGCATGAGCATGCCCTCCGCTTTGGGACAACAGTCCAATATATCCGTCCTGATTCCTAAGTCATTCTGTGCCACGCCCATATAGCAGCCGCCGATTTCCGAACGTTCATCCACCACACCCACCGTACAGCCCTTTACATACTGGCAGCCGTCTGATGCGTGGCGTATGATATCCCTCAGAAGCGTTGTTTTGCCGCATCCCGGAGGTGATATAATAAGCGTGTGGCATATTTGCCCGTTATGACTGATATGCCGCATCACCCCCGCTGCACAGCCTTTCACTTCATGAGAAACACGGATATTAACGGAGGATATATGCTTCAAATTTTTTATCTTTTCCTTTTCAATAATAGTTTGTCCCGTCATCCCGACACGGTGTCCTCCTTCAATTGTAATAAATCCCCGGCGAAGCTCATTTTCATATGCGTACAGCGAGTAGCCGCTGACATAATCCAGGGTCTCCCTAATTTCATCTTTTGTGACAAGATAACGTCTCTGCCGATTGTCCCTGAGAAAAATTTCCTCTCCTTTGTACAGAACTGCGAGAGGTTTTCCAACCCGGATCCTTATCTCCTGCAGCTTTTCAAAATCCAAATTTTCCCGCTCCAGGGCTTCCGCCGTCTGCTTTGCAAGAACTTGTATAATTTGTTTCTTTCTCATCTTTGTCCACCTCTTTACACAATATATGAGACGGCTTCAAAAATATAACCAAAAAACAGAGGAAAGAATTTTGATTCTTTCCTCTGCCATAACAAAGCATTTTCCTTACTATTCTGCCACGTCTTTCATTGAGAAGCTGATTCTTCCCATCTTGTCCTTGCCGAGACATACAACCTTTACTTTATCTCCCAATGTAAGAACATCTTCTACATGCCTGATTCTTTCTTTTGAAATCTTGGAAATGTGTACCATTCCCTCTTTGCCCGGAGCAAACTCAACAAATGCGCCGAACTCTTTAATACTGACTACTTTTCCCTCAAAAACCTGACCTGCTTCAAAGTCGGTTACAATAATTGCAATCATTCTCATTGCCTCGTCCATAGCCGCCGCATCAACGCCGCATATAGATACGAAACCGTCGTCTGAAATATCAATTTTGACATCCGTCTGCTCAATAATTGCATTGATAGTTTTACCCCGCTGTCCAACAACATCGCCAATTTTAGCAGGGTCAATCTGCATTTGGCGGATCTTTGGCGCGTATGGCCCTACCTCCGGTCTAGGCTCCGCAATCGCTTTCTGCATAACTTCATCCAAAATGTATGTTCTGGCTTTCTTTGTACATGCAATTGCTTCTTCAATAATCGGTCTTGTCAAACCGTGAATTTTAATATCCATTTGGATAGCAGTAATACCTTTATGCGTACCCGCTACTTTAAAGTCCATGTCTCCGAAAAAGTCTTCCAGTCCCTGAATATCTGTCAATACCAAGTAATCATCGTCTGTATCACCTGTTACAAGACCTGCCGAAATACCTGCAACCGCCGCTTTCACCGGCACACCGGCGGCCATCAGCGACATACTTGACGCACACACGCTTGCCTGAGATGTGGAACCGTTTGATTCAAATGTTTCAGATACCGTACGGATTGCATACGGGAACTCGTCCTCTGCCGGAAGAACCGGTAAAAGCGCTCTCTCAGCCAGCGCGCCATGTCCGATTTCACGGCGTCCCGGACCTCTCGAAGGCTTTGTTTCTCCCACTGAATATGACGGGAAATTATAGTGGTGCATATATCTCTTGGATGTCTCAAGCTCATCCAGTCCGTCAATTCTCTGTGCCTCTGATAATGGCGCCAGCGTTGTAATCGTACAGATTTGGGTTTGTCCACGGGTAAACATTGCTGAACCGTGAACCCTCGGAATAATATCCGTCTCTGCCGCAAGCGGTCTGATTTGGTCAATAGCTCTGCCGTCCGGACGTTTGTGATCCTTCAAAATCATCTTTCTTACCGTTTTCTTCTGATACTGATATAAAGCCTCGTCCAAAAGTCCGAGCCATTCTTCATTTTCTGCAAATGCCTCTTCCAATTTTTCTCTGACGGCACGAATATTCTCTTCTCTTACCTGCTTAACATCCGTAAACACTGCCGTTTCCATTTCTTCAGGAGTCACAACCTCCTTTATTGCTTCAAACAGCTCTTCCGGCACTGCGCAGCTTGTGTAAGTGTGCTTCTCCTTGCCGCACTCTGCAACGATCGTGTCAATGAATTTGATC
>CANAZK010000072.1 GCA_947366105.1 uncultured Lachnospiraceae bacterium
CGAGATCTACACGTACTGAAACACTCTTTCCCTACACGACGCTCTTCCGATCTCCCATAGTGCCAAGACCGCCGGATGTCAAAAATGTTCTCGGCTTCGTATATTTATAAAACTGTGCCGCCCACATCTGATGCTGGCCCACTTCTGTCGTAATAACCGCCCCGCCGCTCGTCTGACGGTAAATCTCTTCCACTACAAAAGGTCCCGTAAGCTTCTCTTTGTGATATGTAAGCGGGTACTTCTCCTTATATTCGCTAATGGTTCTGCGCCACTCTGTATGTGCTTTTTCCTCAGTCCTCGTATTCAAAATATGAAGTACTTCCTTGATATCGCCGATAATGCTTGCATAGGTCATAATATTCTTGTCAACCTCAGCAGGATCTACATCAATTTGAAGTATTTTAGCATTGCTTGCAAACTTTTTCACATTTCCGGTCACACGGTCGCTGAATCTGGCACCTATTACAATCAGCAGGTCGCACTTGCTCACGCCGTAATTGGACGTCTTTGTACCATGCATTCCCAGCATTCCTGTATAAAGCTCATCTGTCCCCGGAAAGGCGCCTTTTCCCATCAAAGAATCGGTTACCGGCGCATCAATCTTATGTGCAAATGTATAAAGTTCCTCACTCGCTCCTGAAAGCACCGCGCCGCCGCCGACAAAAATATACGGTTTTTCTGCCTCCGTAATCATGGAAAGTGCAGTTTCCACGTCTTCCTCACATATATTGGATGCCGCTGGAATCGGAAGCGGCTCTGCTTGAACATACTCCGCAAGATTTGCAGTTACATCTTTCGGAATATCCACAAGTACCGGACCCGGTCTTCCTGTCATGGCAATGCGGAAGGCATTTCTGATAGTATCAGCTAAATCCTTCACATCCTTCACAATATAATTATGCTTTGTAATCGGAAGTGTGATGCCTGTAATGTCGATCTCCTGGAAGCTGTCCTTGCCAAGAAGAGCCACACCTACGTTGCATGTAATTGCAACCACCGGAATGGAATCCATATAAGCCGTGGCAATTCCGGTTACAAGATTTGTCGCACCCGGACCGCTTGTTGCAAAACATACGCCCACCTTTCCGGTTGCTCTTGCATAACCGTCCGCCGCATGTGCCGCACCTTGTTCGTGTGATGTTAATATATGCGTAATCTCATCGCTGTGTTTATATAATGCGTCATATACATTCAAAATAGACCCGCCCGGATATCCAAATACAGTATCCACGCCCTGTTCTTTCAAACATTCTATAACAATCTCTGCCCCTGTCAGCTGCATATGCGTATCTCCTTTTCTAATTTTTCGGTATCTCTAAAATAGCGCCTCTGTTTCCGGACGTTACCATAGCCGCGTATCTAGCAAGATATCCTGTTGTAACTTTCGGCTTTCTTGGCTGCCATTTCGCTCTTCTTTCTTTCATTACTTCATCTGAAACTGCAAGTTCGATTTTATTGTCTGGAATATTAATCTTAATTATATCTCCCTCTTCCACAAGCGCAATCGGTCCGCCTACTGCCGCTTCCGGCGAAATGTGTCCGATGGAAGCGCCTCTTGAAGCGCCGCTGAAACGTCCGTCTGTAATAAGAGCAACGCTGGCGCCTAGTCCCATGCCTGCGATAGCCGACGTCGGATTTAACATCTCGCGCATGCCCGGACCTCCCTTTGGCCCTTCATAACGGATAACTACCACGTCTCCCGCCGTGATTCTGCCTCCCTTAATTGCATCAATGGCATCTTCTTCACAGTCAAATACTCTTGCCGGCCCTTCGTGAACCATCATCTCTTCCACTACGGCCGAACGCTTTACAACGCCGCCGTCCGGCGCAAGATTGCCTGTAAGTACGGCAAGCCCTCCGGTTTCACTGTATGGATTCTCAAACGGTCTGATAACATGAGTATCTTTATTCACTGCATCTGCAATATTTTCCCCGACAGTCTTTCCAGTTACCGTCATGCAGTCAAGATTCAGAAGATTTTTCTTTGTAAGCTCTTTCATAACCGCATATACGCCGCCCGCCTCGTTCAAATCCTCCATGTATGTAGGACCTGCCGGCGCAAGGTGGCAGAGGTTCGGTGTTCTTGCACTGATTTCATTTGCAAATGTAATATCAAAATCCATACCAATCTCATGTGCGATCGCTGGAAGGTGAAGCATGCTGTTTGTAGAACATCCAAGCGCCATGTCCACGGTAAGGGCATTCATTACAGCCTCCTCTGTCATAATATCTCTCGGACGGATATTTTTCTCCCAAAGCTCCATAACCTTCATTCCCGCATGTTTGGCAAGACGGATTCTCTCTGAGTAAACTGCCGGAATGGTTCCGTTTCCGCCAAGTCCCATTCCGAGAACCTCTGTAAGACAATTCATGCTGTTTGCCGTATACATTCCGGAGCATGAACCGCATGTAGGACATGCTTTATTCTCAAATTCTTGTACGTCCTCCTCTGACATCGTTCCTGCAGCATATGATCCTACCGCTTCAAACATACTGGAAAGGCTTGTTTTACATCCCTTTACCTTACCGGCAAGCATAGGTCCGCCGCTTACAAATACGGTCGGCACATTAACTCTTGCCGCCGCCATCAAAAGCCCGGGTACATTTTTGTCACAGTTCGGAATCATAACCAAAGCATCAAACTGATGCGCCATTGCCATCGCTTCCGTAGAATCCGCAATCAAGTCCCTCGTAACAAGAGAATACTTCATACCGATATGCCCCATTGCAATTCCGTCGCATACCGCAATCGCCGGAAACATAACAGGCGTTCCTCCCGCCATTGCAACCCCCATCTTAACCGCGTCCGCTATTTTGTCAAGGTTCATATGTCCCGGTACAATCTCATTATAAGAGCATACGATACCAACCAGCGGTTTTCTCAATTCCTCTTCTGTATATCCAAGCGCGTTAAAGAGCGAACGGTGCGGCGCCTGCTGCACACCCTTAGTTACTGTATCACTTCTCATTTTATCTGCCTCCTATGCAATTCTCTCACAGATCAAGTCGCCAATCTGCATTGTATTTACCTGTGTTTTACCTTCTGACATAATGTCAATTGTTCTGTATCCGTCTTTTAATACTTTATTTACCGCCGCTTCGATTGCATCCGCCTCCTTATCCAAATCAAAAGAAAATCGTAACATCATTGCCGCAGAAAGAATCGCAGCAATCGGATTGGCAATACCTTTTCCCGCAATATCCGGCGCGGAACCGCCGCTCGGCTCATAGAGACCGAATTTCGTTTCATTTAAGCTTGCTGAAGCCAGCATTCCGATAGAGCCTGTTACCATGCTCGCCTCATCGGATAGAATATCTCCGAACATGTTCTCGGTTAGAATCACATCAAACTGCTTCGGGTCTTTTACAAGCTGCATTGCACAATTATCCACCAGCATATGCTTAAGCGCCGCTTCCGGGTAATCCTCCGCCACTTCCTCTACAACCTTTCTCCAAAGCCTTGAAGAATCAAGTACATTTGCCTTGTCAACACTGGTTACTTTGCCGCGGCGTTTCATAGCAATATCAAAAGCCCTTTTTGCTATTCTGCGAATCTCATTTTCATTATATGTAAGGGAATCGTATGCAGTCAATACTCCATCTTCTTCCACCGTTTTTCTATCTCCAAAATAAAGACCGCCTGTAAGCTCCCTCATAATCATCATATCAAAGCCGCCCTCTGTAATCTCTTCCTTCAGCGGACATGCCCCTCTCAATTCATCATATAGTACTGCCGGTCTTAAATTTGCAAACAGATTCAATTCCTTGCGAATCTTAAGAAGTCCCGCCTCCGGCCGTTTTGACGGCTCTAATTTATACCACGGGGAAGTCTGCGGATCTCCTCCGATAGACCCCATAAGCACCGCGTCACATTTTTTTGCCTCCTCAATCGTCTCCTCTGTAAGCGGAATCCCGTGTACATCAATGGATGCCCCTCCAAGCAGAAGTTCTTTAAACGTATATGTATGTCCGTATACTTCTCCGATTTTATTCAATACCTTAACTGCTTCCGCCACAATCTCCGGTCCGATTCCGTCGCCTCTGATTACGCCAACATTCAAATTCATCTCTTAATCCTCTCTGTTCAAAAAATATATACATTTAATAATACTCTATTTCAAGTCTCGTTTCAACCCTTTAACACGTAAAAGCAAATATTTTAGAGAACGCTCTGTTTTATTGGGATAAAAAAAGGAATGTGCATTGCACATTCCTTTTTCTTCTTAATATCACAATTAAATTTCCACGCCCGGTTTCTCCACCTGAGTGATTGCCGCTTTCTGCATCGGAATACGGCAGTTCTTATTATTTCCAAACTCAACTACCACATCATCATCCTGTACGTCGATAATTACGCCGTAAAAGCCGCTCGTCGTTAAAACAGTGTCGCCTACTGCAAGCTCTGAAAGCATAAGCTGGATTCTCTTCTGCTCCTTCTTCTGCGGACGCATAAGCAAAAACCAAAATCCTCCGATAATTACTGCATACATAATAAGAAGCGAGCCCCAGCCCATTCCGCCAGTTGCTAAAATTCCATTCATTCTATTTTCCTCCTAAAATCTAACATTATTGTTATAATACTATTTTCCTGACATCATGTCAAGTTTCTGCTTTTTATACTCTTTATAGCGTCCCTCTTCAATTGCCGCTCTGATTTCTTCCATCATCGTATTATAAAAATACAGATTGTGCAGCACGCACAGTCTCATGCCAAGCATCTCTTTCGCCTTCAGCAGATGCCTGATATATGCCCTGCTGTACTTTTGGCATGCCGGACACCGGCAGCCTTCTTCAATCGGCTTATCGTCCAGCTCATATTTCGCATTGAAAAGATTAAGTTTTCCATAATTTGTATATACATGTCCATGACGCCCGTTTCTGCTTGGATATACACAATCGAAGAAATCCACGCCCCGGTCCACGGCTTCCAGTATATTGGCCGGCGTTCCCACTCCCATTAGGTATGTAGGCTTATTCACAGGCAGATGCGGTACCGTCACATCCAAAATACGGTACATATCCTCGTGGGACTCTCCTACCGCAAGACCTCCCAAAGCATATCCGTCCAAATCAAGCTCCGATATTCTTTTTGCATGATCGATTCGGATATCTTCATAAATCGCGCCCTGATTAATTCCGAACAAAAGCTGGTTCTGATTAATGGTAGCCGGAAGTAAATTCAGTCTTGTCATCTCATCTTTGCAGCGTGCAAGCCACCTTGTCGTTCTGTCAACGGAATTCTGAATATATTCTCTGCTTGCCACGCTTGACGGACACTCGTCAAATGCCATCGCTATCGTAGAGGCAAGATTCGATTGAATCTGCATGCTTTCCTCCGGTCCCATAAAAATCTTCCTTCCGTCTATATGCGACTGGAAGTATACGCCCTCTTCCTTAATCTTGCGAAGCCCCGCCAGTGAAAACACTTGGAATCCTCCCGAGTCCGTAAGAATAGGCTTGTCCCATACCATAAACTTATGCAGTCCGCCAAGCTTCTTAATTATGCCGTCGCCCGGACGGACATGAAGATGGTATGTATTGGAAAGCTCCACCTGCGTCTTAATATGCTGCAGATCTTCTGTCGATACTGCGCCTTTAATTGCCGCCGCAGTACCCACATTCATGAATACAGGGGTTTCGATAACTCCATGTACTGTCTCCAGTCTGGCTCTTTTAGCCAGACCGTCCTTATTTAATATTTTATACATTATTATTTATCCTTCTATAATCTAATAATGGCAGATGACAGGCGTACCTGCCTGCAGATAGCCAAACAGCTGTTTTGCCTTATCAAGAGGCATATTAATACATCCGTGGGAACCATGCGTCAGATAACGGTCTCCGCCGTATGCCGCCTGCCAGCTTGCATCATGGAAGCCGATACCGCCGTTAAACGGCATCCAGTATTCCACCGGTGATTCCCACTCATATGAACCGTCCGGCTGTTTCGGACCTCTGAGTACGGCTCTTCTCTGCGTGTAAGTTACCGTATACGTTCCCTGAGGCGTTGCATCTCCCGCACTTGGCTTACCTGTAACGATCGGCGACTCCATCATAAGCTGCCCATTTTGAAAGAACCACATCTTCTGCTGTGTTAAATCTACTTCCGCGTAAGTATTTCCGAAGTCATTTCCCTCATGCGATACTGCCTTTCTCGAATACTCAGGCTCTCTAGTTACTGTCTCTCCCGCCTGGATATTGGCTACCAGTTTATTATATTCCTCTTCCTGATTAATCCTCCAGCCATAGATTCCGTTCTTTACTTCAACAGTATTTCCTGAAGCAGTTACAAAAGAACGCGGTTTCCCTGACGTATCATATTTTGCCGCAAGCCCCGCAACATATTCCCGCACCTTTTCAGTTTGGAATGTCACCTGCATATTCTCATCTGTTGCAAGCCATCCTGAAATCACCGTCTTATCAACCACCTCGGTATAAGGATTGAAATCATAAGTAATGCTTGCCACAAGATACTTATTTGCAGTATCGCACGCCGCCTGCACTTCCGGTGAATCGGACAAAAACTTCGGCACAACATAACTTCCTGATTCCTGCATATTCATTGTATCGATAAATCCATTCAGATGCTCTTCTACTGCCGCCGTAAATGTTTCCACATTTACCTGATTTCCAAGCACCTCCTTTTTCACCACAAACTGGTTCCCGTCAAACTCCGGAACTGCTGAAACCGACAGTATCGGTTCCGGATTTGTCACACAGTTAAGTCCCGCTATCACTGCGTCAAGCGCCGCCTTATCATACTGTACCCCGATTGGAATCTCCAAGCTTTCTTCCTCAAAAAATGCCTTCGGCCACAAGAATGGATTCTGCTCCTTCAATGCTTTCTTAAGCCCGTCGCTTTTCTGGTATTTCAATGAAATATCTTTTCCCACAATGTTTTCCGTAGTATTATCATTACCTTCAAGCTTCAGCGAATAGCCGTCTACCTGCCCCGCCATGAACTGCTCTACCGCCTCGACGCTCTTCATGCCTAGATCATTCCCGTTTATTTCTGTATTAAAATAAAAATGACTGTTAAAAAAGTATGCAAGCCCCAAATAAGCAGCCAAAATAACTCCTGCAGTAGACGCGGCCACAATACGCACTACTTTCCAAATTTTTGCCTTTTTCAATGCCTTTTGATATTCCTTTTCTTCTTCCGCTTCCTTATCAAAATTAGGGTTCTCTTCACTGTCGTCGTACAAGAAGACAATATCTTCGTCCTCCCCGTTTTCGGAAGCTGCTGCTTCATCTTCAGAGTCTTCTTCAGAATCATTTTCTGAATCATCCCCGGATTTTTCCTCAGAATCATTTTTAGAATCTTCCTTCTCTTGATGCTCCTGTTCTTCTTCCTGAGAATCCTCCGTTTCGTCCGATTCCTCATCAGCATATTCCGTTTCGTCAGCCTCATCATCAAAATTAATCTCAATGATCTCAAAATCGTCTGCTGTTTCCTGCTCATCAGGCTCAAGACCGTTTAATGCCTCCTCAAGGCCCACCGATCCTTTCTCTTCCGTATCTTTCTGAGTTGATACATTATTTATCTTCTTATTTGCATCGCTCATTCTGTATTTCTCCCTTTTTATGCTTAAAAAACACTATCTAACATATTATAATACGTCCCTCGAAAAATGTACATAGGAAACCCCGAAAATTAACAATTGCGAGATATTTAAGTTTAATTTATAATAATTATGTAATAAGTTGAAAAGAGGATAAAAATATGGCTGGTTCAATATATGGAACAATTTTTCAAATCGCTACTTGGGGAGAGTCACACGGCAAAGGAATCGGGGTTGTCATTGACGGCTGCCCCGCCGGTCTTTCACTATGTGAAAGGGATATACAACAGTATTTGGACCGCAGGAAACCGGGACAAAATAAATATACAACCAAACGTGCTGAAGGAGACGCCGTGGAAATCCTTTCCGGCATATTTGAGGGCAGAACCACGGGAACCCCCATTTCCCTTATCGTTTATAACGAGGATCAACGTTCCAAAGACTATGGAAATATCGCTTCCTGCTACCGCCCCGGACATGCCGATTACACTTTTCATGAGAAATACGGTTTCCGCGATTACCGCGGAGGAGGACGTTCCTCCGGGCGTGAGACAATCGGCAGGGTCGCCGCAGGCGCCGTTGCCGCAAAGCTTCTGAAAGAAATGGGTATTCAAATAACCGCATACACCAAATCCATCGGACCGGTTGAAGTTCCATTTTCTGAATATTGTTATTCTGATATAAATGAGAATGTTTTATACATGCCGAACAATGATTATGCCCAAAAAGCCTCTGACTATTTGAATTCCTGCATGAAATCTCTTGATTCGGCCGGGGGAATTGTAGAATGTATTGTCAAAAACATGCCTGTCGGCATCGGAGAAACTGTATTTGAGAAGCTTGATGCCAACCTAGCCAAAGCAGTAATGTCTATCGGCGCTGTAAAAGGTTTTGAAATAGGAGACGGATTTGCCGCTTCCCGGTCAAACGGGAGCGAAAACAACGACTCCTTCTGCAGCAAAGGCAATACCATCCGTAAAATTTCAAACCATTCAGGAGGAGTTCTTGGCGGAATGAGCGACGGCAGCGATATCATTTTACGTGCGGCTTTCAAGCCGACCCCGTCCATTGCCCGAACACAGAATACCGTTAATACAGACGGCGCCGATACAGAGCTTATAATTCACGGCAGACATGACCCTGTTATCGTTCCCCGTGCCGTAGTTGTTGTGGAAGCAATGACCGCACTTACCGTGGCGGACATGATGCTTCTTAACATGGGGGCGCGTTTAGACCGTATAAAAGATTTTTATGAAAGGCCGTAACAAAAATCATGAAACGTATTTTTACTTATGTAATATCAGAGGAATTCAACGGCAGAACGATTCTTGACTTCCTGAAGGAAAAGAAATATTCCGCTCCTGTTATAACCCGCCTGAAACGTACCGAAAATGGTATTCTCTTAAACAATCGTTGGGGCAGGGTAAGAGACATAATTTACACAAACGATATACTTACCGTCACACTGGCAGAAGCGGGCTGCTCCGAGAATATCGTTCCGGTTCCCCTTCCTCTTCATATCATTTATGAAGACGAAGATTTGATGGTCATAAACAAACCCGCGGATATGCCGATTCATCCTTCTCAAGGAAACTATGATAATACCCTGGCAAATGCGGTCGCTTATCTTTATGAGCAGCGGCACGAACCGTTTGTATACAGATGCATCAACCGTCTTGACAAAGATACAACCGGTCTTCTGATACTTGCCAAAAATATGTACAGCGCTTCCCTTCTGTCAGACATGGTAAAAAACCGGCAGATTCACAGAGAGTACAGGGCTTTAGCGTCAGGAAAAACTCCGGCGGAAGGAATCATCGACGCCCCTGTTGCCCGTGCAGACGGCTCGACCATTGAACGGGAAGTCAATATGCACTCTGGAGATCATGCTGTTACACATTATAAACGTCTGCAGTACAAAAACGGGTACTCCCTTGTCTCCTTAAAGCTTGAGACAGGACGTACCCATCAGATTCGTGTTCATATGAAATATATCGGACATCCCCTTCCTGGAGATTTCCTCTATAATCCTGACTATACTGTTATCAGCCGGCAGGCGCTGCATTCGTACAAACTTGCTTTCACGCACCCTGTCACAGGAAAACTGCTTACTTTCACCGCACCGCTGCCGGAGGATATGGCTCGGCTGCTTAGCTGACCGCCCAGCGTGCCGCTATAAAAAGCCTGCTCCCTTTTGCTATACATGGAAGCAGCCGCCGCCGATAAACTCTCTGAGCAGCGAATTCTTCGGAATATCCTCCGCACTGATTCCAACAAAATAATCCAAAAACTTCAAAAGCCTCTTCACTTCCACATACTCCTCGCAGTCCTTATCAATTCCAAACAGAATCGGTTCAGCATACTGCTTCAGCACTGCCAGTTCATAGATAAGAGCCGAATTAAACATTGCGTCCGCCTCTTCCTGATATGGGAAAATGTTCGCCTCTTCGCCTCTTCTTACAGACGGCCACATAGCAATCGTCTGCTGCGCGGAGGTTCCCCTCGTTCTGGCGTCGCGGACCATCCGTCTGAGAAGACGCCCGTCTGTTGTCGCAATTCGGTTATGCTCATCTATATTTAACTGCGTCAGCGCACTGATATAAATTTTAAATTTATTTTCCGCAGAAAGCTTATATGTCAGCGCATCGTTAAGACAGTGAATTCCTTCTATGACAAGAATATCCTGCGCCCCAAGTTTTTTTGGCTCCGTGTTATATTCACGTTTTCCCGTCTTAAAATTAAATGAAGGAAGCGTTACCTCTTTCCCTTCCAAAAGGTCAGCCAAATTCTGGTTAAATAATTCTATATCAATTGCCTCAAGACATTCAAAGTCGTAATTGCCGTCTTCATCTTTCGGCGTATTTTCCCTGTTGACAAAATAATTATCTACTGCAATCGGATGCGGATTCATCCCCAGCGCCCGGAGCTGTATACATAGTCTGTGGGAAAATGTTGTTTTTCCCGAGGAAGACGGACCTGCAACAAGCACGAATTTCACGCTTGGTTTATTTGCAATCTGCTCTGCCAGGTCTGCAATCTTTTTCTCCTGCAGCGCTTCCTGAACCAAAATCACTTCGCTCATATCCCTCTTGGTAATCTGATCATTCAAATCGCCCACCGTCTTGATGTCCATCATGTCTCCCCATTCTGCAGATTCCTTCAACACGTGGAACAACTGATGCTGCGGCTCAAACGGAGGCACTGTCTTCGGCGCCTTCTTCTCCGGCATCTGTATTACAAACCCTTCATCATACGGATAAAGCTCAAAATATTTCAAATAAGAAGTATTCGGAACCATATAGCCGTAATAATAATCTTCAAATGCATTAATACTGTACAGATTCACCTTTGATACCCGGCGGTACCGGAATAAACGCTCCTTATCATACATTCCGTACCTGTTAAAGGTTTCAATCGCCTCATCGGTATGTATCGTTCTTTTCTTAATCGGTATACAGGCTTCCACCATCTGAAGCATGCGTTCCTTGACTTTCTTCAAAAATGCCTCTGTTACCGCAGACTCTCCCTCCACCGTACAGTAATAACCCTTGCTGACCGAAAAATCTATTCTTACCTTGCGTACATTTTCATGCCCCTCCACATCATAGATAGCTTTTACAAGCATCAGACACATACTTCTTCTGTAAGTCTCAATGCCGATGGCGGAAGACGTTGTAACAAACTTAAGCTTACAGTTATGTTTACATGTTCTCGGAAGCTCCTGAAGCTTCCCGTCAGCAAACACGAGTACAATATCATCCTCATACTGATGCTGATATTCCCGCGCTATTTCCTCATAAGTCGTTCCCTCCTCGTAAAGCTTTACTTCATCCCCAATTTGTACTTTATACATTTCTTTTGCCATAACACTCCTCCTCTCTTTAAATAAACTGAAACGGCGGCTTAAGTCCGGCAGTTTTTATCTCCACGTGCAAAAGTTTCTTTTCTAAAAATTTTTTCATATCTTCGATATAAATATGTTCAAGCCCATAATGCCCTGCATCTATCACTGCCATCCCGTCCGCGGCGGCATCGATTCCTTCATGATGCCCGATATCCCCTGTGATCAATACGTCGGCTCCTTTTTTAACAGCCGTTCTGATTACGCTTTTTCCTGAACCGGGACAGATTGCAATCCGTTCTATTTTTTTATCCAAATCCCCAAACACTTTGATATGCTCCAAACCAAACTGCTTCTTCACAATCTCGCAGCATTCCCTTAGATTCAGTTCCTTTCCGTAAGTTCCGATGCAGCCCAGTCCTCTTTTCTCTTCCTCGAAAAACACGTCAAGCGTTTCCCGCTCTGCAAATCCAAATATCTCCGCCGACAGCTCCGCCATACGAAGCACGTCGTAATTTGTGTGCATCGCATAATAAGAAATATCATTCTTAAGCATTGTTATCATATAATTACCGGTCACACTTTCATCGGTTATGGTTTTCAGCGGAGAAAAAATAAGCGGATGATGAGTCACGATCATATCTGTTTTCCACCGGACAGCCTCCGCCAAGGCTTCCTCCGTCAGATCAAGGGCAACATATATTTTCGACACCTCTTTATTGCCCCGTCCTGCCAGCAGCCCCACGTTATCCCAGTCCATTGCATATTTCTTCGGATATACCTCTTCTATTTTATTTACAATTTCTCTACAAAGCATATGCTCTCCTTACTCTGAAAAATACGCAGCGCTTTTTCCGTCATTTGGATTTCTTTACTGATTTCCTCTCTTCTAGCTGCACTGCCCTTGCTATCTGTTCTACTTAATTTAACTAAAATATCATTCTTTGCCTGATATTCCTTTTCCAAATACTGTCTGAGTACCGGATGCCTCTGCCGTAATAACAGCTTCCCGTAACACAACTCCATAAAACTATATTCTTCGGACGGGTTTGGGATTCCATCTTTTTCCTTAAGTTCCTTTTTTACTTTCATCATAGGATAGAATTTCCCATCATCCAAAACCATGTCCTCGGCAATCGTCCGGTACCCCGCCTCCATCAGATATCGTCTCACCTTCCAAAGCTCCGACTGGGGCTGCAGGACCCATTCCGTACCGTCCTCCACATGTCCGCAGGACTCCCGGATTATCTTTATAATGAGCCCGCCTCCCATGCCCGCCGCAATAATGCAGGATGCTTCCCGGGGGGTAAGCCCTGCTGCACCGTCCGAAAGCCTTGTCTCTATGTAGCCCGAAAGTCCATGACGGGCAATATTCTCTTCTGCCTTTTTCAGAGGTCCCCGGTTAATATCCATCGCAATGGCAGATGGATTCTTTCCGCTTTTCACAAGATAAATCGGTATATATCCGTGATCCGTTCCTACATCTGCCACAGGAAGTCCCGGAGTCACTAAATCTGCCACGGCCTGAAGTCTTCTCGATAGTTCCATATACCCGCTCCTAATCAAGATAATCTCTTAACTTGCGGCTTCTGCTTGGATGACGCAGTTTCCTGAGCGCTTTCGCTTCAATCTGACGAATACGCTCTCTTGTAACATCAAACTCTTTAGATCGGAAGAGCACACGTCTGAACTCCAGTCACGGACTCCTATC
>CANAZK010000073.1 GCA_947366105.1 uncultured Lachnospiraceae bacterium
ATAAAGGAACGCTGTATGACCTTTCGCTGCTTCATAAGGTGGAAACCGTTGGCGGCGAACTGGTAGAGCAGTATACACCAAAGATAAACAGTGAAATTACGGATGTATCTGACTATGTTTGGAACATAGTGCATAAGGGCATGGAAAACATGATTTCTTCAAGCAGGGTATTTGAATCCTTGAAAGCGTCAGATTTCAGCATGGCAGGAAAAACAGGAACTGCCCAGCAGAGCAGGAACCATCCGAATCATGCGCTGTTTGTGGGCTATGCGCCAAGTGCCAGCCCTGAAATCAGTATATCCGTCCGTATCGCCAACGGAGGCGAATCTGCCTTTGCTTCTGAGATCGGACGTGACATTGTAAGATATTATTTTGAGCTTGCAGAAGAATCAGACATTATTCATAATCAAGCTTCAACAGTTACCACAGTTACAATAGGTGACTAATTCAGAGAGGGTGAGTGCGTATGAATCGTCACGTGACGGTTAAAAGCAATAAATACGGCCTCATCGTCCATCTCAGAAACGATGTGCCCTTTGAGGAACTGCTTACCGAGGTGGAACGGACATTCAGGGATACAGTTAATTTTTTTGGCAAAAGTAAACTTGCTATCTCTTTTGAAGGTCGTATTCTCACAAAAGATCAAGAACATCAATTGATTGAAAAAATATCTGATACCGCTCAGATTGAAATTGTATGTATAATAGACAATGATGAAAAGCGTGAAAAAATGTACAAAAGACTGGTAGAGCAAAGCCTGGATGAGCTTTTTAATAAAGACGGGCTTTTCTGCCGGGGTACACTTCGGAAAAGACAAGTGTTGGAATCCGAAAAAAGCGTGGTCGTAATAGGAGACGTGGAAGAGGGTGCAACCATTGTTGCCAAGGGCAGTATTATTGTCCTTGGAAAACTAAAGGGCAACGTTCATGCCGGCGCCGGCGACGTACCCGACGCTTTTGTTGTATCGCTGTCCATGCAGCCACGGCAATTAAAAATCGGAAATATTTCCGCACGGCATGATATTGAAACTCAAAACAAAGATATGTCTATGGCGCCGAAAATGGCAATTACGGAAGGGAAACAGATTCGTATTATTTCCATATAAATCAGCGCACATACAGGAGGAATTGAAATGGGCGAAATTATTGTTGTTACATCAGGAAAAGGCGGGGTGGGCAAAACCACAACCACCGCCAATATCGGTGTGGGACTTGCGAGTCTCGGTAAAAGGGTTGTAGTAATAGACACTGATTTAGGGCTTCGTAATTTGGATGTTGTCATGGGGCTTGAAAATCGTATTGTCTATAATTTGGTTGATATTATTGAAGGAAACTGCCGTTTAAAGCAGGCTCTTATTAAAGACAAAAGGTATGATGATCTTTTTCTTCTACCGTCTGCTCAGACAAAGGATAAGACATCCGTTTCGCCGGAGCAGATGCGCAAACTTACCTCTGAATTAAGAGATGATTTCGATTATATTATTTTAGATTGTCCGGCAGGAATAGAGCAAGGCTTTCAAAATGCTATTGCGGGAGCGGACAGAGCGCTTGTAGTAACAACTCCGGAAGTTTCTGCCATCCGCGATGCGGACAGGATTATCGGGCTGTTGGAAGAACATAAAATGAAAAAAATAGAACTTATTATCAATCGTATTCGTACAGATATGGTTAAACGTGGAGATATGATGTCGGTGGAAGATGTGGCGGAAATTCTTTCTGTGCCTCTGATTGGAGCCATTCCTGATGATGAGCAGGTTGTAATCTGCACTAATCAGGGAGAGGCGATCACGGGACAGGAGAGTGTTTCAGGACAGGCTTACAGTAATATCTGCCGCCGTATTTTAGGCGAGGAGGTACCGTTTTTAAGCCTCGATCAAAACAAAGGACTCCTTTCAATATTTTCAAATCTTTTCAGAAAGAGTTAGGAGGCCGGTATGATAAATGTATTTGAACCTACACAGAAAAAATCTTCTGTATCCATTGCGAAGAACAGACTTAAGGTACTCCTGATTTCTGACCGTGTAAACTGTACGCCAGATACATTTGAAAAGCTAAGGGAAGAATTATACCTGACAGTTTCAAAGTACATAGAAGTTGCTCCCGAAGTATTCGATGTGGAAATCACACAATCAAACATATTTATTAAGCTGACGGGAGAATGTAATTAACAACTGGAGGATAAAACGTGAAATTAAAGAAAAATTATCAACTTAAGAACTTTCGATTTGCACTTGTCATACTAGTTTTGGCAATTTCAATCATTGGAGTCCTTGTTGTCGGAAGTGCAAAACCAAGCCTGCAGAACCGGCAGATTTTCGGAGTAGTGCTGGGAATAACAGCGATGTTGATTGTGGCGCTGTTTGACTACAACTGGGTACTGGGTTTCTATTGGCTGATGTACGCGGGCAATATTATATTATTGGTGCTTGTTAAACTGATCGGCAAAGAGGTAAATGGTGCGCAAAGATGGATTGATCTGAAATTTACAACGATTCAGCCGTCGGACTTTACAAAGATTTTTATGATTTTGTTCTTTGCAAAATTCATCATGAATCATGAAGAGGACATTAATGAGTTGAAGACAATCCTGAAATGTGTCGTTTTGATTCTGCCGTCACTTGTACTGATTTTTGTGCAGCCGAATCTTTCCAATACCATCTGCATTGCAGCGCTGTTCTGTGTCCTTATGTTTATGGGCGGCTTAAGTTATAAGTTCATACGAAATGTACTACTGATAGTTATACCGCTTGTTATTCTATTTCTTTTTATAGCGGTGCAGCCAAACCAGCCATTCCTGAAAGGCTACCAGCAGCGTCGTATTCTGTCATGGCTGGAACCGGACAAATATGCGGATAAGGAAGCGTATCAGCAAATAAATTCCCTGATGGCAATAGGTTCCGGACAGGCCACAGGAAAAGGACTTAATAATACCGGAGCCACATCTGTAAAAAACGGTAACTTTATCTCAGAACCTCAAACGGATTTTATTTTTGCAATTATTGGAGAAGAATTAGGGTTTGTGGGTTGTTGTATTGTAATTATTTTGTTATTATTAATTGTAATACAGTGTATTATAGTCGGTATGAAAGCACAGAACTTATCAGGACAGCTTATCTGCGGGGGAGTGGCCGCACTAATAGGTATTCAGAGCTTTATTAATATTAGTGTGGCGACAAGAATTTTTCCGAATACCGGAATTCCATTACCATTTGTAAGTTATGGTTTGACTTCCATCGTAAGCTTCTATATAGGTATCGGGTTAGTATTAAATGTCGGCTTGCAGCCAAAAAAATATTGATAAGGAGTGATTTACAGATGAATATCGGATTAATTGCACATGACGCCAAAAAGACGCTGATGCAGAATTTCTGCATTGCGTATCGCGGAATTCTCAGCAAGCATAATCTGTTTGCAACAGGAACTACAGGACGTCTTGTGGAAGATGTTACAAATTTGAACATTATGAAGTATTTGGCAGGGCCTTTGGGCGGAATGCAGCAATTAGGGGCGCAGGTGGCGCAAAACGATATTGACGCCCTTATTTTCATGCGTGATCCCGGGAATGTTAAGCCCCATGAACCGGATGTAAACGATGTAGTCCGTTTATGCGATATGCATAATATTCCAATTGCAACGAATGTGGCGACTGCAGAGATTCTTATATTAGCAATAGACCGAGGAGATTTAGATTGGCGTGAAATGTATCGATAAATGTATAAAACTAGTTATTTGCGGAATATTAGTCTGCTGTCTGACGGCGGGCTGCGTTTCCCCCGGTAAATCGATTTCAGCATATGAAAGTGAAGATTATGAAAGAACCTCATACAGAGCGGCAGGGTTTTCTAACACTATATGTGTGGCTGCGGATAATGTATTGTTGGATCCGATAAAGACAGATTCTTCGCTTCATGCGGCAGGATTATTCAGCCTGAATGAAAATAAGGTGTTGTATTCTTACAATATTCATAAGAAGCTCTATCCTGCAAGTACTACAAAGATTTTGACCGCACTGATTGCGTTAAAATACGGTAATTTAAGCGATACGGTAACGATTTCCCAAAATGCAGCAACATTTCCTGCGGGCGCATCTTTATGCCATGTCAGGGAAGGCGATACCATCACTTTGGAAGAACTGCTTTACGGATTGCTTCTTCCTTCCGGAAATGATGCGGCTGTTGCGATAGCCGAACATATTTCAGGAAGCGTAGAAGAGTTTGCAAAGCTGATGAATAGTGAAGCTTACCGCATTGGTGCAACCAATACACATTTTGTAAATCCACACGGACTGCATGATGATAATCATTATACCACAGCATATGATTTGTACTTGATATTTAACGAGTGTCTTAAACATGAAATGTTTACAAACATTATCGGACAGTCTTCCCATCAGACAAGCATTGCCAATAGCGACGGCAGTAAACGCGATGTCACGTGGGAGTCAACGGTTCTGTATATGAATGGAAATACCGGAATAGAAGTTGAAAAACCTTCCACAGTTACCTTTCTAGGCGGGAAGACCGGAAATACAGATGAAGCGAAACGATGTCTTTTGGGATATTCGAGAGACGGGCAGAACAATGCTTACATTTCGATTGTGATGGGAGCAGAGACCAAACCGCTCGTTTATGTAAATATGAATGAGATGCTCAATAATGCAGTTGCGGCAAATTAATATTATAAAGCTATATTAAGGGGCGTCTTCCAAAGAGAGGACTGCCCCTTTTCATATTTTATGAGCGTGACATGTCTCCGATACGCCCAAACAAACTAATAAGGTACAGTCCGCAAAGACCGACAATTGCATATACGGCTCTGGAAAGAAATGAAAGATCTCCCAATAAGAACGCAACGAGGTCAAAACGGAATATACCTACCAGAAGCCAGTTCACAGCTCCGATAATAACGAGTGTAAGAGCTGTATTATCAAACCATTTCATGCAGATTCCTCCTTTTCATAATATGAAGGTAGTATTTGCATTTACAATTATTTTATACGCAGAGAAAGTGATTATGAGTGAAAAAATTTTATATAATAAATATTCTGATTATCTGAAACAACGGTATGGCGAAAAAGTTTATAAACTGCCAATCAACCTTCCCGTTACATGTCCTAACAGAATGGACGGAGGGGGTTGTACATTTTGTGCGGAGGCAGGAACGGGTTTTGAGGCCATGCATTCCTCTGTTTCGGTAAAGGACCAGATAATGCAGACGAAGCTTTTGATTGCGCGCAGATATCACGCGAAAAAGTATATTGCATATTTTCAAAATTATACAAATACATTTCTGCCTCTTGATGTATTTTATCGATATATAAAGGAAGCGGCAGAGATAGAAGATATTGTGGAAATTTCCGTTTCCACAAGACCCGACTGCATCCGCGGCGATTATATGGAGGCGCTGAGGGAAATAGGGAAGCAGTACCGTACAGCCGTTACGATTGAACTTGGGCTTCAGACGGTGAACTATCACACACTGGACTCTATTTCCCGAGGACACGGCATTGCAGAGTTTATTGATGCGGTTTTGACCATTCAGAAATATGGATTCCCAATCTGTGCCCACGTTATTCTGAATCTTCCAGGCGATACGATGCGTGACAGTAATGAGACCGCTAGATTTTTGTCAGCGCTTCGTGTAAACATTGTGAAGCTTCATTCATTATATGTTCCTAAAAACACAAGGTTGTCGGAAGCTTATGAAAATGGTACAATTACCTTATGCTCAAAGGAAGAATATATTCGGAGGCTTGCCGGTTTTTTGGAGTACCTTTCACCGGACATCATTGTAGAGCGGCTTTTCAGCCGTGTTCCTGAGGAAGAGGCCGTTTTTTCCAATTGGGGAACAAGCTGGTGGAAATTACATGATGAAGCAATGGATTATATGACAGAGCATGGCAGTTATCAGGGCAGACGTTTTCAATATTTGAATGGAGCCGCCTTGTGTAAATTAGAATCAGGAGGCTGTTGATTTTGGCTGACAATACATCGAATACTAACGTAGTGTTGTATAAAAGAAAAGGACATTTTAATATTGGAATGGTACTGTTTGGAATTATTTTTGTTTATTTGGTTTCTACAGTATTCATTTATCTTACCACCCCACGTACTACTGCATATGAGGTTCGTATGGGAAGTATTCTGAATGATACTGCTTATACCGGTATGGCGGTGCGGCAGGAGACTGTGGCTGCGGCTGAACAATCAGGATATGTGAACTATTATTCTGCGGAGAAGGCGAAAGCCAAAGTAGGAACAAAAATATATGTCGTTTCTTCCGCTGCATTGGAAGAAAACCCGGAACCTTCATCTTCCGATGAAGAAGGGAGCAAAAAACTTACGAGTGACCAGCAGAATTATTTTGGTATGCTTGTGCAGTCCTTTTCGGACAATTTTTCGGATGAAATGTTTGCGGACGTTTATTCGTTTAAAGACTCAATCCGAAGCTCCATTTCCAGTATTTCTTCAGCAAATAAAGAAACTTATTTAAACCAGATGCTTACAAACGGTACAGGTGGAGGACTTATGGTATTCACCGCCCCGGACGACGGCATTGTCGTTTATAATACCGACGGATATGAGGGGATTGCGAAAGAGGACGTGACTGCCGATATGTTTAACAAGGCGGACTATTCTGTGTCGGAGTTCTATAATAATATGCAGGTTTCAGCAGGAGAACCGGTCTATAAGCTTGTTACATCGGAAGACTGGACGCTTGTCGTTCCTCTTTCGGAAGAAACCGCCCAAATACTTCAGGAGGAAAACAAGAAGAGCATTCGCGTACGGTTCAAAAAGGACAATGAGATACTGATTGCAGGACTCAGCATAGTGGAAAAAGACGGACAGCATTTTGCATACTTAAGTTTCAGCAGTTCCATGATACGTTATGCAAACGAACGTTTCTTGGATGTTGAATTGATTATAGAAGACCAAAGCGGACTGAAAATTCCAAAATCTGCGCTTACCAAAAAGTCTTTCTATACGGTTCCTTTGGAATATATGACTCAGGGAGCCGGAAGCAATGAAAAAGGTGTTATGCGTCAAAAAGAGGGAACGCCGGAATTTCTTGCGACTACCGTTTATTATTCGGATGAAAACAATGCATATCTCGACCCGGAAGTTCTTGCAGAGGGTGATGTGCTTCTGAAACCGGAATCGAATATGACTTACATTGTAGGAGAGCGTAAGGATATAGAAGGCGTTTTTAACATCAACAAAGGATATGCCGTTTTTAAGCAGATCAAAATTCTATGTGAAAGTGACGATTATTATATTGTGGAATCTGGCAATGATTATGGGTTGGCGAATTATGACCGTATAGCGTTGGACAGTAAAAATATAAAGGAGAATGACATTATCATTCAGTAGGAGAGGTGAAATATGCTAAAAGAAAATTTTAACAAGGTGGAGAACCATATTCAGAAGATATGCGACAGAAAGGGCATCGACCGCAGCACGGTTACCTTAATAGCAGTCAGCAAAACAAAACCGGTAGAAATGTTGAATGAAATCTATGATGCAGGCTGCCGTGATTTTGGCGAAAATAAAGTGCAGGAGCTGGCAGATAAGTATGAGGTAATGCCTAAAGATATCCGCTGGCATATGATCGGGCATCTGCAGAGGAATAAAGTGAAGTATATTATTGATAAGGTTTCAATGATTCATTCCGTTGATTCCCTGCGCCTCGCCGAGACAATCGAAAAAGAGGCTGCCAAGAAAAACTGTGACATAGATATACTGCTTGAAGTAAATATGGCAAGGGAAGAAAGCAAGTATGGCGTATTTCCCGAAGATGTATATGATTTGCTTGAAAAAATTAGTAAATTCCCACATATTCATGTAAAAGGGCTTATGACGGTGGCCCCATATGTGGACGATCCGGAGGATAATCGCGTGGTTTTTGAGAAAATGCGAAAATTATCTGTTGACATTGAAAGCAAAAAGATTGATAATATTATTATGAGCGTTCTTTCGATGGGGATGACAAATGATTATGAGATTGCGCTTGAGGAGGGGGCTGATATGGTTCGTGTAGGCACTGCCATTTTCGGCGAGCGTAATTATCATTAATATAAACAATTAAGGAGAGTATTTAGTAATGGGTGTTTTAGACAGATTTTTAAATATGATGAAACTAGATGATGAATATGATGACGATGATGATTTCTTCGATGATGAATACGAAGAAGAGTATGAGCCGAAGCCGAAGAAAAATCTTTTCCGCAAGGAAAGAGAAGAGTATGACGACTTTGACCTGCAGCCGGAACGCAAGTCAAGAAATGTGCCTGCGTCGGCTTCAAACAAGGTTACTCCGATGCGTCAGCCGAACTCAAGAAGAAATGCGGGTATGGAGGTATGCGTAATTAAGCCGACTTCCGTTGACGATGCAAGAGAGATTACGGAGACGCTTCTTGGCGGACGCACCGTTATTTTGAATTTGGAAGGGCTTGATTTAGAGATAGCACAGCGTATTATCGACTTTACTTCAGGCGCCACATTTGCAATTGCCGGTAATCTGCAGAAGATTTCTAACTACATTTTCCTTGTAACTCCTACATATGTGGAGATTTCAGGGGATTTGCAGGATCTTTTAAATACGTCGTTTGATGTGCCGTCAATTCGGACGAGATACTAGGATATTTTTATTATGCAAAAAGAAGAGCTCATGTTACAAAAGAGATTGCTAGAACTGTCAGAGACGGCTTATCGGCGCGGAATAGTTACATATTCCGATTTTTTAAATCTAAATGAATTGAATATTCTGCATACAATACCAAAAAATCAGTTCTCGTCACAGTATGAGACTTTTGGCGGATATAGCGACTCAGAGCGTCAGATGGCTGCATTTCTACCTGATGCTCTTTATTATACCTATTTTTATCCAATCAAGGTATTAAAGGCAGAGCCGCTTCATAAGAAGTTTGCGGAGCCTCTGACGCACCGTGATTATTTGGGAGCCGTGTTAAATCTTGGAATTGAACGTTCCAAAATAGGAGATATTTTGGTAATGGAGGATTGCGCCTGCTTTTTTGTACATGAATCTCTCACAGATTTCATCAAAAGCGATTTGACAAGAATACGCCATACAGTTGTCAATGTTACCATAGAGGATGAGCAGTCGTTCAATTACCGTCCCGCCTTTGAAGAGGTTACAGGAACGGTTGCTTCCGTGCGTCTTGACAGCCTTCTTTCGCTTGCATTTTCCGCGTCAAGAAGTAAACTTTCGTCATTGATTGAGGGCGGGAGAGTATTTGTAAGCGGAAAACTGACGACGACAAATAGTTATCAGGTGAAGGAAAATGATATTATATCCGTCCGGGGAATGGGGCGTTTCAAATACAACGGAATTTTATCACGGACGAAAAAGGGACGCTGTTATGTTTCCCTTCATAAATATATTTAAGAACGGAGCAGTACAATGGATAAAAAGCATATTCAGTATTATATTTTAAGCCTTTTAGGGGTTATTTCAGGAATTGTCCTTGATCAATATACAAAGGCTCTTGCCGTAGAACGTTTAAAAAGCGGAAAGCCGTTTGTGATTATTGAAAATATATTTCAGCTGCACTACTTGGAAAATAGAGGTGCGGCTTTTGGAATGTTTCAGAATCAGAGAACATTTTTTATTATTTCCTTTGTGATTGTCATGATGGCGGTTCTTTGGATCTATCGAAGGCTTCCGGCAGCGAAAAGGTTTCTTCCAATCTATATCAGCGGCGTACTCCTTGTTGCCGGTGCTTTCGGCAATATGATAGATCGATTGAGATTGGGATATGTGGTGGATTTTTTCTATTTTGAACTGATTGATTTTCCAATCTTCAATGTGGCGGACATTTTTGTCGTAACGGGAGTATTACTTTTGGCCGTTGTAATTTTATTTGTATATGATGAAGAGGAAGTGGATCACATCATAAGCCTTAAGAGAGCTGATAAGGGAGATATAAAGGAATAATCTATGCAGGAACATATTTTCAATGTAGAGAAAGAAGAGGCAGGACTTCGGATTGACCGCTTTTTGGCCGGCAGTTTGGAAGATATTTCCCGCTCATATATTCAGAAGTTAATAAAAGACAGGCATATTTATGTAAACGATGCCAATATAAAAGCGAATTATAAAGTTGCCGCCGGCGATTCGGTAAAAATAATGCTTCCTGAACTTAAGGAACCGGATATTGAACCTGAGCATATTCCCCTTGATATTTTATATGAGGATAAAGATATCCTGATTGTGAATAAACCCAAAGGAATGGTAGTGCATCCCTCGGCAGGGCATTACTCGGGGACCCTTGTAAATGCGCTCATGTATCATTGCAAGAATGATTTGTCCGGAATCAACGGGGTTATGCGTCCAGGGATTGTACACAGGATAGACATGGACACAACCGGCTCTCTTCTTGTCTGCAAAAATGATGCCGCACATCAGGAGATAGCAGAGCAGTTAAAAGTTCACGATATGAAACGCATTTATCATGCAATTGTGCACGGAGTCATAAAAGAAGAGGAAGGAACCGTGGAAGGACCGATTGGACGGCATCCGGTTGACAGAAAGAAGATGAGTATTAACTTTAAAAACGGTAAGCCGGCTGTAACGCATTATAAAGTCTTAAAGCGTTTTTCAAATTATACTTATATTGAATGCAGGCTGGAAACCGGACGTACACATCAGATACGCGTGCATATGGCAAGTGTCGGTCATCCTCTTTTAGGCGACGCGGTGTATGGCCCTGCAAAATGTCCTTTCAAACTTCAGGGACAGACGCTTCATGCAAAAATTTTGGGAATCAGACATCCTGTAACCGGCGAATATTTGGAAACAGACGCGCCGCTTCCTGAATACTTTCAGAAACTTTTAACGAAATTATATACATTTTAGCAAAATTGTTATATAATGTTTCTGAGATTAAGCTACAAATGTACAATTGACATGAAGGAGCGTGACAATTATGAAAGAAACAAATACAATTATTGCTATTGGAAGGCAATATGGAAGCGCCGGGCGTGAAATAGGCGGCATAATTGCAAAGGAACTGGGAATTCCTCTTTATGATAAGGAAATGCTGGCTGTTGCCGCAAAGGAGAGCGGCATTTGTGAAGAACTGTTTGAGACGCATGACGAGAGACCTACAAACAGTTTTCTCTACTCTTTGGTTATGGACACCTATGCTATGGGATATTCTCCGAATGCTTATATGGATATGCCGATTAACCATAAAGTATTTCTTGCACAATTTGATGCAATTAAGAAAATTGCGGATAAAGGTTCATGCATTTTAGTTGGAAGGTGTGCTGATTATGCTTTGGAGTCCTATGATAATTGTGTAAGCATTTTTATCCATGCCGACCTTGAGGCAAGAATCCGGCGGATTGCACGGCTTTATAATCTGACGGACGCCAAAGCGAAAGATATTATTCTTAAGACAGATAAAAAGCGTTCTACTTATTATAATTATTATACGAATAAAAAATGGGGAGCTGCTGAAAGCTATGAGCTGTGTCTGAATAGTTCAAAGCTTGGAGTTCAAGGAACGGCTGATGCTGTAATTTCTTATATCCGTCTGCGGAACGCAGTGAAAGAACGTAAAATATAACATAAGGACATGGCATTAAGCCGTGTCCTTATGGCATTTTTTATCTGATGTGGGGAACCCGTTTCGGCCAGCCTGTAATATTACCGTTCAAGATGGCGGTAAACATTCTTTCTTTTGTACCTTTATGCCGGGTGTTCAGGTCTTTTACAAGCTCCTTTGCATACTGGCGTTTTGTATAGCCGTCTACGGGACACCGGCTTTTTACAACCGGCAGATCATATTTATGCATGAATCCGATAACATCTGCTTCGTCCACAAACATCATTGGACGTATAACGGTTAAATCCATCCTGTCCAAATAGGTCTTTGGTGAAAAAGAATGAAACCTGCCCTCAAATATGAGCGAAAGCAGCATGGTTTCCACAATATCATCTTTATGATGGGCATACGCTACTTTGTTGCAGCCCATTTCCTTAACTGCCTCATTTAACGCTCCCTTTCTCATTTTCGCGCAAAGTGAACAGGGATTTGTCTCTTTGCGTTCATCAAATAGAATTTTTGCAATATCAGTCTTCACAATCCTATACGGAACTTCAAGTTCCTTACAGAGACGCTCAATTTGGCTGAAATCCGCTTTTTCATATCCTAAGTCGACTGTAATTGCACTGAGCCGGAATTTCTTCGGATAAAAGCGTTTTAAGCCGTGCAGGGCATACAGAAGGGTAAGGCTGTCCTTTCCGCCGGAAATTCCGACTGCAATATGATCCCCCTCATCAATCATTTGGTATTCATCTACGGCTTTACGCGTAAAACTTAGCAACTGTTGCAATTTCATATGTATTATTCTCCCTTTGTGTTTCCTTTTCATATAATTTTTCAGGAATATGTTAGCGTATTTTCTTTTGAAATGCAATACTTTAGTTGTCGGAAGTCCCTTGTTTTGCTATAATAACGTTACGGTTTACAGCAAAATTTACAGTATATGGAAAGGAATATATAAAATATGAAATTTGTAATTCAGCGTGTGCAGCATGCTTCAGTAAAGGTAGATGAAAAGATAGTAGGTCAGATTGGAAAGGGGTTTCTCGTTCTTATCGGGGTATCGGCGGAGGATTCCAAAGAGACAGCTGACAAGCTGGTGAAAAAGCTTGTGGGACTCAGGATTTTTGAGGATAAAAACGGCAAAACAAATCTGTCTCTTGAAGATGTGGATGGTTCACTGTTGCTTGTATCACAGTTTACGTTGTATGCAAACTGTAAAAAGGGATATCGTCCAAGCTTTACGGACGCCGGCGCTCCGGATATGGCAAATGAAATGTATGAGTATATCATCAGCGAATGTAAAAAATCAGTTCCGATTGTGGAACGTGGTGAATTCGGCGCAGATATGAAGGTGGAGCTGTTAAATGACGGACCGTTCACAATTGTATTAGACTCCAGAGATTTGTAAAAAGCAGGCTGCCTTTGAGACAATATAATCCACGGAAAACCCCGCCGGCAGATCAGATTCCGGCAGGTTTTCCTTTTTATTGTTAGGGCAAAGCCCTGTTTAACATTGTGGAGTTTTTCGCTGATCCG
>CANAZK010000074.1 GCA_947366105.1 uncultured Lachnospiraceae bacterium
AATCAAAGAAAATTGCCATCAATGTGGCGCCATCCTTATAAAAAACATCTCTTATTTCAGAGGGCAGCGCAGAAATCGGAATAGAAGTGTCCATAATTGAGTCGTACCATATAACATCTGCAACTCCGTCGACCTGTTCAATCTTTTCCTTAACATCTGCGGCTTCTTTTGTCGTCATGCCTTCTATGACCTCCATTGCAAAAGCGCCTTTTCCAAAATCTCCCTTTAAAATTTCCTGACCTTTCATTGTATCGATGTTGTCAGGCAGATAATAAAGGATATCGTAATTTACTCTTGTGTTCAGATACCCAAACACTGAAGGAATAAGAAGTAAAATACCAATAATGAAAATTGCCGCTTTGTACTTTACAATCTTTTTACCCGCCTTAATCATGTATGATTCCTCACTTTCATAATAATTTCCCGTAAGTCGTATTATAAATAAAACAAATATGACTATCGGTCATTTTTCTTACATCGAATACTATATACCAAAAATGACCATAAGTCAATATTTTTTATAAAAAAATTGACTTATAGTCATTTTACGCCTAAATAACAAATGACTACTTTTATATGATGACAGAGTATGTTATATTAGTAGAAAGCTTGGAGATTATTAGAAGTTTAATTGTACAGCATGCATAAGAAAGGTATCTGTTATGGGAAAAATCGAGGAAAAAAAATTTCAAAAACTGAACGCTCTATTAAAGAGTTCATATGAATTATTTATAACGAAAGGAATTTCGCAGACTTCAATCCATGACATCGTTCAGAAAGCCGGTGTGGCAAAGGGCACCTTCTATTTATATTTTAAAGACAAATATGAAATTCGAGACAGACTGGTTGTGAAAACGGCAGAGCGGCTTTTCTTGAAAGGTTATCAGGAACTTCAGAAGGAAAAATTTGCAGAAGAAGATGCGGCGAAGATGTTTGAGGAAAAGACCATTTTCCTTATTGACTATGTGTTGGAGGAGCTGCAAAAGAATAAGCTTATGCTTCAGTTTCTGTCCAAGAACTTAAGCCGGGGATTCTTTCATTTAGCATTAGAACCCCATGAATATAGCTCGGAAGTAAAATTGATCGATTATTATTATAAAGTATTGGAAGAGAACCCGACAGTTCATTTGCGGAATCCGGAAATCATGTTGTTTCTAATCGTGGAGTTGGCAGGTGCGACATCATTCAGCACCATTTTGGAAAATGATCCGATTAGCTTTGAGCAATTGAAACCAGAACTCTACAGTGCAATCCGGGCAATTATACAAAGCCATATCGAAGTAGACGGACATGAGACGTAAAAATACCGACCGGAATCTCCAGTCGGTATTTTCATATTGTTCTATCTTAATTCATCCAAATTCTCCGGAAGTTCGAAATATATATTCTCACCTTTATTGACAACGATACATGGAAGTCCCACGCGTCCTGCCTCCTTGATTTCGTCAAATTCCGGTCTGGTATCCCTGTATGCCAGGAACTGCTTTAACGGCAGCATACCTGACGATATATCAATTGCGGCATATGGAATATCTGCCTTGGAAAGAGCCTCTTTCACCGGTGCACAGCCCGGTCAATGCACACTTGTAAATAACACGATTTTTTTCATAATAATAGTCCTCTGCTTTCTTTTGTTAAATCCTGTTCCTTTTTATGATTATAAATCTTGTCATTGTCAAAATCAACCTCAAGTTTTATCCATTGACCTCTTTGATGTTTTATGTACAGTTATCTCTTCCTCACAAACCCTACTCCAAGTCCTCCCGGTCCGATATGGCACCCGATACTGAGCGTCAGCGGGGCATACATAATATCATTTCCCGGGAATGCCTCCTGAAGTTCTTTCTTCCAGTTCTCTAACTCCTCATCCTGCATATATGTATTCGCAATCAGAAGCTGAAGCCTGCCGCTTTCGTATAATTCTTTCAGTCTGCCGTCTATGTCTGCTCTAAGCGCCTTACACATCGTCTTAAAAGCAGACTTCATTCCCCTTGTTTTCGCGTAAGCGTCCAGCTTATCTCCCTGAATAGTAAGCACCGGTTTGATATTAAGCACACTTCCGATTGCCGCTCCGGCTGCCGTTACTCTTCCGCCCCGCTTTAAATATTCCAATGTATTTACTGCAATGTAAATGGTTGCATCATAAGCCTCCCGTTCCAACGTCTCTTTAATTTCAGCCCCCGACATCCCTTCTTCCGCCATCTTCATGGCGTCAAACACTGACTGAGCCTGCGTCACTGAGATACGGTGATTATCAACCACATAAACCTTTCCTTCATAATCTTGCGAAAGAGCTTTCGCAACACTGCAGCCGTTGCTGAGACCGCTGGACATGGGAATATACACAATCTCCTCATAATTTCCAAGCAGTTCCTCCCACATCTCAACGATACCTCCCGGCGAAGGAAGGGAAGACGTGACCGCTGCATTTTCTTCCTGCTTTTTATAAAATTCTTCCGTAAAAATGTCTACTCCTTCATAATACGTTACTCCATCTATAATGATAGGCATGGGTACCACATAAATCCCCATCTCTTTTCCCTGCTCTGGCAATATGCCACAGTTGCTGTCTGTCATCACTGCAATTTTCTGCATAAATCTCTCTCCTTCTAATAGTTAACACATTGACCGTTATTTAAACACATGTTAAGATTATAGCAAGTTAAAAATTTGATAGCAATTTACAAATTTTAAATTTTGTAAATTATTTATACAGATTGGGGAAATTGTAAAATATCATGGAAGACAGAAGAATCAAAAAAACGAAAAAGAACTTAAAAGTTACGTTAATTGCCATGCTTTCAGACATGCCATTTGAACAGATTTCTATTACAGAGCTTTGCAGCAGGGCGGATATAAGCCGAATTACATTCTATACTCATTACAATGACAAATATGCCCTGGTTGATGATATCTTTAAAGATATGATTCAGTTCGGATCAGAAAAATACCGTAAAATGCAAAAAGAAAATAACCCGGAGAGGAATTTTGTCGCAAGCTACCGAAATGTACTTCACAGTATTCTTGACCTCTATTATGAGAATTATAATTTTTTCCGCCATACCCGGCCGGACAAGAATCCATTCCTCGCCTTTTCCTACTATAACTATGTATTGAAAACAATTGAAACTTATACAAGCAAAGAAGGCAGAGTCCTTAAGCTTCGGTACTCTGCCAAGAAAATCGCCGGTTTCTTATGTTACGGCATGGTCGGTTTCATCAATGAAAGTCATGCTGAAAATACTCCTTTAGACCAAATCCGCGCAGAGGCAACCGAACTTCTCTCCAATATTCTGACCTCTGACGTTATTGTGGGGTAAGCCCCTTCAGAAACTCATAGAAATCTTTCATTGAACCGGAATAATCCGATGTAAGCGGAAGATTTTTCTTATTCTCCAAAGTATCTGTTATGATATACGTTTTTGCACCAAGCTCCATAACAGCCAAATCTTCCTCCACATCATTTCCAACCATGAGACAATCCTCCGCCTTTAATCCATGCTTATCCATAATTTCCGTAAAATATTTAGGATTTGGCTTACAATAATGGCATGTCTCATATGTTGTAACATCAAGAAAATCGGACTCTGAAAGTCCCGCCCACCTGATACGGTTTCTTGTGCCGCATCTTGGGAAAATCGGATTCGTGGCAAGGTAAATATTGAACCCCTTTTCCTTTGCCAGTTCTATTATCTTCCCTGCCACCGGCGTCGGCTCTGTCGCATTTATCGCATCATTGAATTCGTGGTCATAAAAATCAAGAAATTCTTTCTCCGCTTCCTCCATATTAATGGGCACAAGGTTTGAAAATATTCTGTTGAACGCCTCCTGATTTGTCACGCTTCCATCATTAGCAATCATAGCTCCTACACCCTGCCACACTGCCTTTATAAGCGCTTCCGGCTCAATACCGGCCTTTATAAATCTTTTTGCAAGTCCCGGCATATAATATTGTACAAATTTATCCTGATTCATTGGTAAAAGTGTTCCGTCCAAGTCAAATAAAATGTGTTTCATACATCGTCCTCCTTTTCAGAAGAGTATTATAACATTTTCCATTGCCGTTGACAAAGTATTTCGACGCCGATACAATAAGGAGAGATATTAAATACAGAAAGGAAGATTTCAAAATGGCTAATCCAATTGTAACATTTGAAATGGAGAACGGGGGTAACATCAAAGCTGAATTATATCCTGAAATTGCACCAAATACAGTAAACAATTTTATCTCACTTGTAAATGCGGGCTACTATAACGGAATTATTTTCCACCGTGTTATCCGCGGATTTATGATTCAGGGCGGATGCCCGGAAGGAACAGGCATGGGAGGCCCGGGATACTGTATCAAAGGCGAATTCGCACAGAACGGTTTTAAAAATGACTTAAAACACGAGCCGGGAGTACTTTCCATGGCGCGTACTATGGTTCCTGACTCAGCCGGCTCTCAGTTTTTCATCATGCATGAGAATTCTCCGCACCTTGACGGCGCTTACGCTGCATTCGGCAAGGTAATCGAAGGAATGGATGTTGTAAATGCAATTGCTGAAACAGCAACGGACTTTAAAGACAGACCTTTGGAAGACCAAAAAATGAAGACTGTAACGGTCGATACTTTCGGTGTGGAATATCCTGCGCCGGACAAACTATAGTTTCTTTGAACAATTTCTTTGAACAACCAAATCATTTTAAGGGGCTCCGATAAAGGAGCCCTAAGCATTTTCTATCCACATTTCTGCAAGTCCCATCCACGTCTCGCATTCTTTCTGTATTTTGCTTCCGTCTCGATTACACGTTAATTTTCCGGCAGTTCCAAGACCGTGACCGCCTTTTTCATACAAATGGAATTCCGTCGGAATATTGCATTTCCTAAGTGCCTGCACAAATAAAATAGAATTTTCCACCGACACGCAGTCATCCCCAAATGCATGCCAGATAAATGTTCGCGGCGTGTCCTTATTGACCTGATACTCAAGAGACATTTTTTTCCGCAGTTCCTCCTGTCCTTCTCCAATCAGATTTTCAAAACTTCCTTTATGCGCGAATTCGCCGCTTGTAATAACCGGATAGCACAAGATCTGTCCGTTCGGCTGAAACCATTTGCTCTCTGCACCCAGCCTTTCAGAAAGCATACTTTCTTTCCAAAATACACCGAGGCTCGCTGCCAAATGTCCTCCTGCAGAAAAACCGCATGTCACAATCTTGGTTTCATCCACGTAATAGCTCCCGGCATTTTCTCTTACATATTTCATGGCAAGGGCTAATTCAAGAAGCGCCGCCGGATATTTTGCAGGCGCCACCGAATACCTGAGTACCAATGCATGGCATCCCATAGCCATGAATTTAAGCGCAATTAATTCCGCCTCCCTGTCAGATGTCACGGCGTAACCGCCGCCTGGACAGATTATTACCGCCGGTCTTAAAAGCCCGTTATTTAACTCTTCTGAGTTGTCCAAAAAATATGTATACAATTTTCCATTTGCCGGTGTTCCCTCATGTTTTAAATCAACTACTTTATGAATCATTTTTATCCTCCTTCATTGCTGTCGTCACAGCATGTCCACAAGCGCACATCCCCTCCGGGGGGATGTGCCGCCGCATTCCATAGTTTAAAAAACTGTTATCTCCTCTGAAAATCCTCCACAAATACGGCCTGCGGATCCGGCGCTCCATACACGTCGCCTATGATATAAATTGTGTATTGTCTGTCAGACCGGACATTGACTGTTGTGGTTATCATCAAGTTAAATTCATTTGCACCCTGAGGCGACCCTCCGCCTAATATAATCGGAACTGCTATAATTCCTCTGCCTCCTTGGGACGGTGCATTTCCCACAGGCGTATCTCCAATAAGAAGCACGTAATTGCCTTGCCCTATCTGCCTGTACGTTGTCACACTTTGGAATCCTACATTTCCGAATACAACCCTTCCCGTCGGCAGAAAAACATCAAGGGGCGGTGAATTGTAAGAAAGATTGGCTGCCCGGATGCAGGAAAGCCCTCTCTGTCTGGTTTGGCAGCGCTGGTCTGAGATAGGAAACATTCCTACGCCATTTCCCACGTTTACAATTGCAATGGTGAATACATCCCCATCCCGAAATCGAAAACTCTCCTGATACAGCGTCATCCTTGGTCTCATTGCACTGGATAACGTAATCATAAGTGTTGACGCCGGTTCCTCAGAATAATCAGACACCTGTCCGTACCGCAGATTATTGGCAAGCACCTTATTCCCTATGGACACATTAAGCGCCGGCTGGTTCACTGCCGCGTGTATAAAACGAATATTACAAAATCCCTGCATGCTGCCTCCCGGAACTTCCGGTGTCGGAAAACCAGCCGGCGGTCTTACATTCGGAGCGCCCGGCGGTGGTCCAAATGTAGGCGTATCCGGCGATTCAGGAAGGAATATCATATCGTCTTCTTCATTTTGGCTCATACGTACAGAATTCTTTCTGCTCTCTTTCATACGCAGTATCCTCCTTTTATTGATACTACAACATATGCCAAAAAGTCCGGCAGGTGATATAATCCTTTATATTTTCTGTAACAGTTCAGCCATACACAAAGTTACAAAATCTGAGTTCAAACGTGTTTGAAAACGCAGCGGAAAAGGCTATGAAATAGCCAATTCGAGCTTTTATGGCTGAACTGTTACTATTTTCTTAATTGTCGTGTAGAAAACTACAGACAATATAATTCCTCCACCAATCAATTCCCGGGCGCTTGGAAATTCACGAAGCAGAATTGCCGCCAGTACAATCCCGTATACCGATTCCAGTCCCGAAATAATCCCCGCTGTCTGAACACGAATGTGCTTCAATCCCTCAATAAACAAGGAATGGGCAACTGCTGTACAGACCACACCATACACCACAAGCCCCGCAGCGTCCATGCCGCTTATCTTCGGTTTTATAAAAAACATAATCGGAAGCAGCACCATTGCCGCCGCCCCCTGCTCATAAAAGGAAACAATACTGCCCGAATATGTATTTGCAAATCTTCGGTTCCACAGCGACAGTACCGCATAAGAAAGGCTGCACACCATTCCCCACAAAATTCCCTGTGTCATGCTGTTGGTCAGTTCAAATTCCGGCACAATAAAAAGTACGCCTGCAAGCATTATCACTGCACTCACAATACTGCTGCCCTTCAGTTTTTCTTGAAACAGATACGGCTCTAAAAATGTTACGAAAAGCGGATATGTAGAAAAAGTAATCGTTCCTACCGCCACTGTGGAAAGCTGAATCGACAGTGAAAATGTAGTCCAATGAATCGCCAAAATAATTCCCGACATAAAAAGCGCAGCATGATCTCTTCCGCAATTTAATTTCATCTCTGCCTTTCTTATTCTCAGCATGATAAATAAAAATACGGAAGAAAATAGTACCCGGCCGAACGTAATTACAATACTCGGCAGGTCAACCATTTTCGCAAATAATCCGGACACACCAAACAGCAATACAGCAATATGTACACTAATCAAACCTTTCTTATTCTCCTGCATTCCTCCGCATCCTTTCACACACATTTTTCCTTTCTAATTATAAATCTTTTGTCAATAAATACGCAAGCCTGACAAAGAATAAACTTTCCTTGTTATATAATCTCTTACATGATATACTTAGGAAAACGTACTGATTACAAAGGGCTTTACCTAAGTAAAAAGGCGCTTAAGACTTTATGGTTGATGAAAGTTGTTTTAACTTTTTGTATCCCTTTTTAGCCTGCGCCTTATGGTGCGGGCTTTTTTGTATCACAGGAAATTTGCAGGCAGGATTATTTTTTTAAGGAGAATATTATGGACACACGAATTGCACTTATCGGAATCATTGTGGAAAGCCATGAATCCGTGGAACAATTGAATGCGCTGTTATCTGAATTTGGAGAATACATCATTGGAAGAATGGGGATTCCCTACCGTGAGAAGAACGTTTCTATCATAAGCGTTGCAATCGATGCCCCGAACAATATAATAAGCTCTCTTTCAGGAAAGCTTGGGATGCTGCCGGGCATCAGCACAAAAACCACCTATACAAAACAATAACTAAAGGCGACGATACTGTAATCATGAAAGAATTAATCAACAAGCTAAGAGATATCGGCACTCTGACAAAAGAAGAATATATTGTGCTCATTGAAAACCGCACGCCGGAACTTTCGCAATACCTTTTTGCCAATGCCCGCAGAATACGGGAGCTGCATTACGGAACAGATGTCTATATCAGAGGACTGATTGAATTTACAAACTATTGTAAGAATGACTGCCTCTATTGCGGCATCCGAAGAAGCAATATGAACGCCGTACGCTACCGCCTTGATAAGAAAGACATACTTGCCTGCTGCGAGGCTGGATATACGCTGGGCTTCCGCACATTTGTCCTTCAGGGCGGCGAAGACGGATATTTTACCGATGACAGGATAACCTCGATTGTTTCCGACATACGCAGACATTTTCCGGATTGTGCCATTACTCTTTCCATCGGTGAAAAGTCTTATGCCAGTTACAAGCGTTTCTTCGACGCGGGGGCAGACAGATATCTTCTGCGGCATGAGACTTATAACTGTGAACATTATGCGAAGCTTCACCCCACAAACCTTACCGCAGAAGCAAGGCGGCAATGTCTATATGATTTGAAGGATATCGGTTATCAGGTAGGAACCGGATTTATGGTGGGTTCCCCGTATCAGACTGCTGAACATTTGGCAGAGGATATGCTGTTTCTAGAAAAATTGAATCCCCAAATGGTAGGAATAGGACCATTTATTCCGCACCATGATACTTGTTTCAGCAGGTTCCCGGCAGGTTCTTCAGAACTCACATTATTTATGCTTGCTCTTATACGCCTGCTGCTGCCAAAAGTCCTGCTTCCGGCAACGACCGCTCTTGGAACTGCTGCACCAAACGGCAGAGAACTTGGTATTCTCGCCGGAGCAAACGTAGTCATGCCGAACCTCTCACCGGTTAATGTGAGAAAAAATTATACTTTATATGACAATAAAATCTGCATGGATGCAGAAGCCGCCGAGTGCAGATCAGATTTAGAAAAACGAATGCAGGCAATTGGTTATCAGGTCGTAACTGCCCGCGGAGATTCATTAAACTAAGAATAAATTTTAAAAAGGGACAGGACATTTGTCAATTGGGGACACGTCAAAGCTTCATTGGGGACGTAGTCAACTTACAAAATGCTACGTCCCCAATGAAAGGAGTTTAAATCATGTACAACCCAGCATCCAAAAATCCAGAAGAATTTATCAGCCATGAGGAAATCCTTGATACCCTTGCTTACGCTGAGGCAAACAAGCACAATACAGAGTTGATTTCCTCTATCATTGAAAAGGCAAGGCTTAGAAAGGGGCTCTCTCATCGTGAGGCCGCCGTCCTTCTCGATTGTGATATCGAAGAGATGAATCAGGAAATTTACGCTCTTGCCGAACAGATTAAGAAAGATTTCTACGGCAACCGTATCGTTATGTTTGCACCGCTTTACCTCTCTAACTATTGTGTAAACGGCTGTACTTACTGCCCATATCACATGAAAAACAAACATATTACAAGAAAGAAACTGACGCAGGATGAAATTCGTAAAGAGGTTATTGCACTTCAGGATATGGGGCACAAACGTCTTGCTCTTGAGACGGGTGAAGACCCGGTGATGAGTCCAATTGAATATGTGCTTGAGTCCATCAAGACCATATACAGTATCAAACATAAAAACGGCGAAATCCGCCGTGTGAATGTAAATATTGCCGCAACTACCGTGGAAAATTACCGTAAGCTTAAGGAAGCAGGAATCGGTACATACATTTTATTCCAGGAAACTTATCATAAAGAAAGTTATTTGGAACTTCATCCGACAGGACCAAAGCATGATTATGATTACCATACGACGGCTATGGACCGGGCTATGGAAGGCGGAATCGACGACGTAGGAATCGGTGTATTATTTGGACTTGACAAATACCGTTATGAACTTGCCGGGCTTCTCATGCACGCTGAACATTTGGAGGCTGTATTCGGCGTCGGTCCTCACACAATAAGTGTCCCAAGGCTTCGTCATGCGGATGACATCGACGCTGATTCATTTGACAACGGTATTGATGACGATACATTTGCCAAAATCGTGGCATGCATCCGAATTGCAGTGCCATATACGGGTATGATTATCTCTACAAGGGAGAGTAAAGCCTGCCGCGAACGTGTACTTCATTTAGGGGTGTCGCAAATCAGCGGAGGTTCCAAGACCAGCGTGGGCGGATATGCCGAACCTGAGCCTGATGATAACAAGTCCGAACAGTTTGACGTGAGCGATACAAGAACACTTGACGAGGTTGTAAAATGGCTGATGGATTTGGGCTATATCCCAAGCTTTTGTACCGCCTGTTATAGAGAAGGCAGAACCGGCGACCGGTTTATGTCGCTTTGCAAAAGCGGTCAGATTCAGAACTGCTGCCAGCCAAACTCTTTGATGACTTTAAAGGAATACCTGATGGATTACGCCTCTGAAGCAACAAAGAAAACCGGCGAGAAAGTAATCGAAGAAGAAGTCAAACTGATTCCAAACGAGAAAGTACGACAGATTGTTATTGATAATTTAAAGGCTATCGAAAATGATAACCGCCGTGATTTCAGATTCTAAGGAGGCTGCCATGAATTTAAACAGCACACCGTCTGCCGACAGAATCCATATCGGGATCTTCGGCAGACGAAATGTGGGAAAGTCAAGTATCATCAACGCTATTACCGGACAAAATCTTGCTATCGTTTCAGACACGAAGGGCACTACCACCGACCCCGTGTTAAAAGCAATGGAGCTCCTCCCCCTTGGTCCTGTTGTCCTGATTGACACCCCGGGTCTTGATGACGAGGGAGCGCTTGGAAAACTCCGCATAGAAAAAGCTTACCAAATATTAAATAAGACGGATATCGCTCTTCTTGTCATTGACAGTACGCTTGGAATGACGGAAGAAGATATGCGGATTTTAACACGGATCAAAGCCAAGGATATTCCTTATCTCCTTGTATATAATAAATGCGATCTGCTCCCTTCTGATGAAACCGTTCAAAACTTCATCGGTTCAGCACATACCGAAATCCAATCGGCAATAAATGCAGCGCCCCGTATCTTAGTCAGCACAGACACCGGACAGAATATCCGGGAGCTGAAAGAACAGATTGCCGCGCTTGCCCCAAAAGATGCCGAAACACTCCCAATTGTAAGGGATCTGCTGCAGCCAAATGATTTTGTTGTTCTCGTTGTTCCAATTGATTCTTCCGCTCCAAAGGGACGGCTTATTTTGCCTCAGCAGCAGACAATCCGTGATATTTTGGAAGCAGGCGCTGTCTCGGTTGTTGTAAAAGATACAGAATTAAAAGAAACACTTAACACACTCGGCAAAGCTCCCGCACTTGTCGTTACCGACAGCCAAGCGTTCAAAAAGGCTGCAAATGATGTGCCGGATAATATTCCGCTCACCTCATTTTCTATTTTATTCGCAAGGCACAAAGGGGATTTGGAAATCTTAGCGCAGGGCGCCCCGGCGATTGACACCTTAAAAGACGGAGACACCGTTCTTATCTCGGAAGGCTGTACACACCACAGGCAGTGCGAAGATATTGGAACGGTAAAGATACCCCGGCTTTTGAAGAAACATACGGGAAAAGAATTGTGTTTTGAATTTACAAGCGGTGTAGAATTTCCAACAGATTTGTCCAAGTACAGCCTGATTATCCATTGCGGCGGCTGTACCTTGAATGAGAGGGAAATGAAATACCGTCTGCGCTGCGCGTCTGATGCCGGCATACCGATTACAAATTATGGAACAGCCATTGCACATATGAACGGCATATTAAAAAGAAGTCTCGAACCATTCACAATTTAAAAGGAAATATCGGGGACGTTGCAAAAAACTGATTAGGAAGTTATACAAACGAAACTCCTTCGCTTTTGTCAAAAAAGAGAAGATTTTGCACATTTATAGATATCTTCTCTTTTTTTGATGCACTTTAATAGGGTTTCTATTATTTTGTCATGTTTATATCCATTCCTTTCGCTTTGCTCAGGCACAAAACGTTATGAAAACAGTTTTCTACCCGGCTTTTTTTCTTTATAATTCTTCTTGTAGGGAGCTCGGTATACTACAAATCACGGGGAGGTGAGTGGGCTGTTCCACTTTGGATTGACCGAATGTTTATATGTGTAGTTCGCCTTTTCAAGCACAAATAAGTGTGACACCAAGCACGTAATCTTATCTTTGTATAAACTACTTCGTTTATGGCTTAGGCGTTCAGTCAATGCTGTCTCTCCCTATAATTCTATTGAACGTTTCCGTTCTGAAAGGAGTCCCTATGGCTTTAAAAATCGTGTACAAAATTTGTTGTGGCATCGATGTCCACAAAAACTTTGTAGTGGCCTGCATTGCTAAAACTGGCAAACAAGGCGTTACCACCTATGAGAGCCATCACTTTTCGACCTACACGAAGGGTCTGAAAGAGTTGTTGAAATGGCTGCTCGACCATAACTGCAAGGATGTCTGCATGGAATCTACTGGTAAATACTGGGTTCCTGTTTATAATGTCTTGGAAAAAGACTGTTCCATTGTCCTTGCTCATCCGAAATATGTTAAGGCTATCCGTGGTAAAAAAACTGACAAGAAAGATGCGAAATGGATTGCTGACCTTTTTAAACATGATCTTGTTGCCGGTAGCTTTATGCCCCCTGCTGACATCCGTCAGCTCCGTGACCTTATGCGTTACCGTTTTAAACTGACCTGCTTCAAATCCAGCGAAAAGAACCGATACCAAAACTGTCTCACGGTTTCCAACATTCAGTTGGCAAAAGTTCTCAGAAGATTCTGGCTAAGATTCTTGAAAATCCTAATAATACTTCTTTTGATATTGAATCTTTAATCCACGGTTCCATGAAAGATAAACTTCCTGAATTGGAACTCGCCATTGACGGATATATCACTCCGGAACAGGCTGC
>CANAZK010000075.1 GCA_947366105.1 uncultured Lachnospiraceae bacterium
AACTCTTTGCCAACCTCTTCAAGTGTTCTGGCGCGCCCGTCATTCATTCCGAAACGAAGCCGCAGAACCTTCTGTTCCCGGTCTGTTAATGTATTCAAAACCTCTCCAAGCTGCTCCTTTAATAATGTTGCCGCTGCGGCTTCTGCCGGAACCGGTACGTTATCATCCTGTATAAAATCGCCTAAATGGCTGTCCTCTTCCTCACCTATCGGAGTCTCAAGGGACACAGGCTCCTGCGAAATCTTCAGGATTTCACGAACACGTTCCACCGGCATGTCCAGTTCTTCCGCAATCTCCTCCGGGGACGGTTCTCTTCCCAGTTCCTGCAGCAGTTGTCTGGATACGCGGATTAATTTGTTAATCGTCTCCACCATATGCACCGGAATACGGATTGTTCTCGCCTGATCTGCAATTGCCCTTGTAATCGCCTGACGAATCCACCATGTCGCATAGGTACTGAATTTGAAGCCTTTCTCATAATCGAACTTCTCTACTGCCTTTATCAGACCAAGATTCCCCTCCTGAATCAAATCCAAAAACAGCATTCCACGTCCTACATAACGCTTGGCAATGCTTACAACAAGACGAAGGTTCGCTTCTGCAAGACGTTTCTTAGCGTCCTCGTCTCCGTCCGCCATACGTTTTGCCAGTTCAATCTCTTCCTCCGCGCTTAATAACGGTACCTTACCGATTTCTTTCAGATACATGCGAACCGGGTCTTCGATACTGATTCCGTCAGGCACCGACAAATCAATTTTCTCAACGTCAATCTCATCTTCCTCTGTAATAACAATCTCGACATCATCATCGTCATCTGTACCTGCACTAATCCGAAGGACATCTATATTCTGGTTCTCTAAGAAATCAAACACTTTCTCCATCTGCTCGGCTTCCAGCTCCAACTCTGCGAAAGCCTCGTTCACTTCCTGTATCTCCAGCACATTTTTCTTTTTCTTTGCAAGCGCCACCAAGTCTTTCAGCTTGTCCTCAAATTTTACTATATTTTCTTCCATCTCGTATCCATCCTCTCATTTGATTATATTTTATCCCTATCCAATAGAAATATGCAGTTTCTGCAAGTCCTGTAATTCCTTCTTTGCCTCCATTAATCTCTGCAATCCTTGAATGTCTGTCGGTTCCAGCATCTTTGTCGCATGCTCTATGCTGTGATTCTTCACACGGATAATCGTCTCCTTCAACGCTTTTTCCTGCTCTGCCTTTGTTGTCAGCTCCTTAATCTTCGTGTGAAACAGCGATGCAACTTCTCGATGCTCTTCCTCATCCGTAAAATGATTCATAATTTTTGCAGGATTCAGGCTTCCTGCTTCATACTGCTTGTAAAGCAGCTCTGCTACTGTCATATACAGCTCTTCCGAAAAATCTTCCGGCGTTATATATTTTTTAATCTGGCCAAATATTTTCTCATCCTCCAAAAGCCATGTTATCAAAATTTTCTGAGACTGAAGATTCCCGTCCTCCTTGTGCCTGTCTTTATTCACGGTTTGTTTCGGACGCGCCGCCGGCGTGGCAAGCCCGGTCTGAACCGCCGTCTTAGCAACCAATTTTCTAAGATTATCATAGCCCACATGATAAGCGGCGGCAACAGCCTCAATATAATTATTGCGCTCAATCTCCTCCTCAAAGCTTAAGAGTCTCCTTGCCGCTTCATTATAAAATGCGGTTTTTCCTTCCGGAGAATGCATATCAAATTCCTTCTCAAGCATCTCAAGACCGAACATGAACCCGTTCCTTGCCTTTGAAATGCGTTCTTCAAAAGCTTTTGCGCCGAGATTCTTAATGAATTCATCCGGGTCTTTATAGGGATCCATTCTGATGACCCTTGCCGTGATACCCGCCTCTTTCAAAATGGGAATCCCTCTTAGCGCCGCCCTTGTGCCGGCCTCGTCGCTGTCATAGGTCAGATACACTTCATTTACATACCGCTTAATCAGTGAAGCATGACCCGGAGTCAACGCAGTGCCCAGCGACGCTACCGCATTGGTAAATCCCGCCTGATGAAGCGCTATCACATCCATATATCCTTCACAGATAAGAAAATACGGCTTCCTTGATATTCTTGCCCTATTAAGTCCGTACAGATTACGGCTCTTGTCAAACACAATCGTCTCCGGCGAATTCAAATATTTCGGTTTCGCATCGCCCATCACTCGCCCGCCAAACCCAATTACCCGGCTGTTCACATCCATAATCGGAAACATCACCCGGTTCCAAAATTTGTCGTATACCCCCTGACGCTCGTCGATGCTGATTAAACCTGCCTTGGAAATCACATCATCGCTGTATCCCTTTGTCTTCAGATAACGGTATAGGTCGTCACTGTATTTATTAGAATACCCCAGTCCAAACGCAGTAATCGTTTCATCGCTTAATTCCCGCTTCGTCAGATATGTATACGCCGTCTTTCCCTGTTCTGTCTTTAACTGAACGTAAAAATATTTCGCAGCCAGTTTATTTACCTCTAAAATCGACGTCTTTAAGTCCGCCTTTTCTTTCGCCTCTTTTGAATATTCAATTTCCGGCAAATCAATTCCCGCCCGCTCGGCAAGCAGCTTCAGAGCTTCCACAAAGGAATAATTCTCATATTCCATAATAAACGTGAATACATTACCTCCCGCCCCGCATCCGAAACAGTAGTACATCTGTTTCTGTCTGCTGACCGAAAAAGAAGGAGATTTCTCATTATGAAACGGGCAAAGTCCAAAGTAAGAACTCCCTTTCTTCTGAAGTTTCACATAACCTGAAATCACATCCACAATGTCATTCCTAAGCCTTACTTCCTCCACTATCTCTTCCGGATAATACATGAATACCTCCCATACTATTTTATAAAATTACACCTCTATATTTATATATTCGACAAAAATCCTGCATTTCCTTTTAATTTTTCCAACCCTCAGGAATAAAATATTCCTGAAACTTTTTTACGGCGTATGCGTCTGTCATTCCTGCAATAAAATCACACACGCTCTGCTCCTTTGTACTCTGCCCGGTATCGATGGTTTCAAGATACCTCTGCGGAAGTTCCTCCATATGTTCCATATAATAACCGTACAGATTCTTAAGCATTTCAACGGCCTTGTTTTCCTCCCGTTTGGCAACCGGATTCAGATATACATTTTCAAACATAAATCTGCGAAGACCAGCCGTTGCTTCCGCGATTTCCTCCGACATGCTGATGTACGGTTTCCCTTCACTGCTGCGGATTACATTGTGAATCATCGAATTCAGACGCGCCTTTGTCGTTTCTCCGAGAATCCTGCGGTACTTTAACGGAATATCCTCCGGTCTCAGAATACCGCCGCGGATGGCGTCGTCTATATCATGGTTAATGTATGCAATTTTATCAGATAATCTGACAACCTCTCCCTCAAGCGTTGCCGGCCTTCCGCTCGTCTTATGGTTCAGAATGCCGTCTCTTACTTCCCACGTAAGATTTAGTCCCCGTCCCTGCTTTTCAAGAAAGTCTGCCACTCTGACACTCTGCTCATTATGCTTAAACCCATTCGGACACACCTGATTAAGAGCTCTCTCCCCGGCATGACCAAAAGGCGTATGCCCTAAATCATGCCCCAAGGCAATCGCCTCCGCCAAGTCCTCATTCAGTCTTAATGCCTTGGCAATCGTTCTGGCATTCTGAGATACTTCCAACGTATGAGTAAGTCTCGTCCGGTAGTGGTCACCCTTTGGAAGCAAAAACACCTGCGTTTTCTGCTTCATCCGCCGAAACGACTTACTGTGCAGAATTCTGTCTCTGTCCCTTTGGAAAACCGGACGCAGATCACACTGCTCCTCTTCCCGTTCACGCCCCTTCGATTCGCTGCTCTTTGCCGCGAATTCACTTAAGTACTCCATCTCCCTCAATTCTAACTGTTCTCTGATCGTCATACAAAGCCCCCGCATCTTATTGCCGCTAATTGTTCCTTACTATTAATATTCTGTCAATCTTCCCAATTTCCTTTTTTAATTGCGGAAATATTGGTAACAGTTCATGAAGTTTTCTGGCACCTTTTACTGCAATTTACATACTATGAAGCATACTATGTTTTCATTTTGGAGGTCTTTATGAAAGAACGCGAAGTATACACACAGACATCTTTGGAACTGCATTTGTTTTTCCTGCGTATCATGAAAGAACATGCCATATTTTTAACCGCTGGATTTACACCTGCAAACGCTGCTTTCTCAAGAGAAGCAAATCAATTTAAAACACAGTTCGAGAATCTTTTATTCCGTGCCGTGCGCCTTGGAGACGGCGTCATAAGGCCTGAAATTCTTGATTCCCACGAGCTTGTCACTGACTGTACATTTACGGCTGAACAGCAGACAGAGAATCTGACCGGCATTCAGATTAACAAAAAAATAACACGCATGGAAGAAAATCTTTCTTCTGACTGCTCACCGGAAATCAGCGTTGAGCGCTCACACAACGTCAAACACCTAAACCAGCAGGTTATGATGGTTTTGGATAAATTTATCCGCTTTAAGGAAAATATACTCCGTCATGTCAATTCCTGTGAAATGTTTACCGTCAATTATCCGACTCTTATTGAACATATTTTGCATGAAGCCTGTTATTACCGTGACAAACTAATGGCTCTTGAGAATGAAAATTCCTGCGACTGCACAAGTGAAAAAGCAGACGAAGCATTTTGGAACCATATCATGATGGAACACGCCCTTTTCATCCGCGGACTTCTGGACCCCGCTGAAAACAAGCTGATTGTGTCTTCCAACAGTTTCGCCGTAGACTATGCAGAACTTTTAGATTCGGCCTGCGAAACCGGCTGCTGCCAAAACAAAAATAACATGGAACGTCTCAGTTCATTGTCTGAAACAAAAAAATTCCGTGATTTCAAGCAAACTGCCACAGTGGGAATTATTGAGTGCAAAATCAAATCCATCATTCTTCCGCTTCTTGCCGATCATGTACTGAGAGAAGCGAATCACTATTTAAGATTGCTGCACTAATAAAAAAGTTATAAAAATTGTTGACACTCGCGCCGGAATATGGTACTATAATTCTCGGGTCAAGGAAGGCCTACAAAAGAATATGCGCGAGTGTCGGAATTGGCAGACGAGCTAGACTAAGGATCTAGTGATTAATGCAATCGTACGGGTTCAAGTCCCGTCTCGCGCAGTGGAAAAAGAGATTGAATTTTCAATCTCTTTTTTGTATAAAATACAGGAAACAAATCACATAAAAAAAGAATGTGCATTGCACATTCTCCGCGCGTGAGCGGTTACGAAGCAATAAACTCCTCTCCGCGAGCTGCGCATCTTCACACGAAGTGTGTGTTTTATGGAATAGGATTCCAAAGGAATTTCCTATTCCATAAAGAACCGGAAGAAGCCGCTATCTCCCGGTTCTAGCATTATCATAATGATATATAAATTAAAATGCTTTCCTACTTAAAATGCTTTCTTAGCAGACTCAACTAATGCCGCAAAGCCTGCTGCATCATTCACTGCCATTTCTGCCAGCATCTTTCTGTTGATATCAATATTAGCCGCTTTTAAACCATGCATAAATTTGCTGTATGATAAGCCGTTCATTCTTGCCGCCGCATTAATACGGGCAATCCATAACTGTCTCATCTGACGTTTACGCTGCTTTCTGCCTGCATATGAGCTTGCCAGCGCTCTCATAACTGACTGTTTTGCAACTCTGTACTGTTTAGACCTTGCTCCTCTGTATCCTTTTGCGAGCTTTAATACTCTGTTATGTTTCTTCTTAGCGTTCATTCCGCCTTTAATTCTTGCCATTTCTTAGTCCTCCTTCAATCTTCCAATCTTATAAGTATGGTAATACTTTCTTCATGTTCTTTACATTTGTAGCATCTGTAATAGTTGCTTTTCTAAGATTTCTTTTTCTCTTTGCAGATTTCTTAGTTAAGATATGGCTCTTATAAGCTTTGTTTCTTTTTAACTGTCCTGAAGCTGTTTTTTTGAAGCGCTTTGCAGCCGCTCTATTTGTTTTAATTTTTGGCATAATAATTTCCTCCTTAATTAGCCGCGAACCTACCGGTTCCGCATTGTGTTTTTATGTTTAACGTTTTTCAGTTAAAACCATACTCATGCTTCTTCCTTCAAGCTTTGGCGCTTTTTCAACGGAAGCCACATCCTTTAACATCTCGGCAAAATCATCTAATATATGTTTGCTCGTCTGTATATGCGCCATTTCTCTTCCACGGAAACGAAGCGTCACTTTAACTTTATTTCCTTTTTCAATAAATTTCTTTGCATTGTTGACTTTCGTATTCAAATCATTCGATTCAATATTCGGCGACAGGCGCACCTCTTTGACATCAACAGTCTTTTGCTTTTTCTTTGCTTCCTTTTCTTTTCTTGCCAGCTCATATCTGTACTTACCGTAATCGATAATCTTACATACCGGCGGCTTTGCTGTTGGAGCAATCTTGACTAAATCCAGTTCCGCATCCTGTGCAAGTTTCATCGCTTCTCTCGAAGACATAATTCCTAACTGCTCTCCATTTTCACCTATTACGCGCACTTCTCTGTCTCTAATCTGCTCATTAATCATTAACTCGTTAATTGTAGTGTACCTCCATCATAAATATAAAACCTTTACATGCAAAAAAATGAATAGCATAAACTATCCACTCCAAACATAATACGTCTTCCCTGCAAATAGAAGAAAACGAGAAATTATGCAAATATCAAACCATTAGTCACCCTGTTGTGCTACGGTGAGAGTGGATACTCTACTTTATTTTTTGCTTTTCGCCTTTATTAGAGTATCACACATCTTCCATAGTGTCAACTACTTTTTATTTTTCTTTATTTCCCATGAAAAGGAGACCGACTACGCCCGGTCCTGTATGGCTTCCGATTACCGTCCCAATACCGTTTATCATGAATTTATGGATTCCCAAACGCTCTTCAACAAGATTCTTTACAAATTCCGCATCTTCTTCGCAGTCGCCGTGCACAATCATAACAATATCGTTTTTGTAATCTCCCACCTGTTTTTCCATTCGTTCTACAAGATTTATAAGGGATTTCCTACGCCCTCTTTCTTTACCTATTACGATAAGCTTACCCTCGTCATCTACATGAATGATCGGTTTGATTTTCACCATCGTTCCAAGTACTGCCGTTGCTTTAGAAACACGGCCTCCACGGTGAAGATGGAACAAATCGTCGACGGTAACGTTATGGCAGATATGGAGTTTATTCTCTTCCACCCACGCAGCAATTTCATCAATTGATTTTCCCTGCTCTTTAAGCTCAATCGCTTTATACAGAAGAAGTCCTTCCCCCATAGACGCACAAAGACTGTCGATTACAACGATCTTCGCCTCAGGGTACTCTTCCATCAATTCCTCTGCCGCCATTCTTGCGCTGTTATAGCTTCCGCTGAGTCCTGAAGAAAATCCGATATGGAGAATCTCTTTTCCTTCCTTCACAGCCGGCTCAAAAGCTTCTCTTGCCTCATCAGGATTCACCTGCGAGGTAGTCGGCATAGCCCCCTGTCTGATTCTTTCAAAAAATTCTTTGTGGGATAACCCTTCCATATCTTTGTATGTCGCACCATCTATAATATAGGATAAGGGCAGTATCTTAATGTCCTTTTCCTGCAGAAATTCTTTGGGTAAATCAACCGTACTGTCTGTTGTTATTATAAATTCACTCACTCCTTGCACCTCCTGTATGATATTCTTTCCTATAATACCACTATTTACCTGCAAAAAGCAACCTCTAACAATTAATTTAGTTTGACATTCAAATAATTTCTTCCTGACAAAGTTTTGTTGCATGCAATCGAGATTACAACTATTGCACAGCCTATAAGGAAACCAACCCAGTTAAACGCCGCCGTCAATACAAGAAGAATCAGCCGCATGAATTTCAGGGCATAACCGAGTTCAAAATTGGGCTGGGTATAATTTGCCACTGCGACAAACGCCATATACAGCATAACCTCAGAGTTGAACCAACCCGACTTCACGGCGAACTCTCCCATAACAATACCTGCAATAACACTGAGTGGTGTGCTGAGCATGCTGGGTGTATTCATCGCCGCAAGCCGGAGTCCGTCAATCGCCAATTCCAAAATGAGCAGCTGATATACAAGAGGTATATTCTGTACATCCTGTATCAGCACAAATTCAAACGCCTTCGGAAGCCACTGCGGATTCAGCATAAACAGCAGAAACAACGGTGTAACAAACACAGTGGCAATCGTAATAAGCGCCCTTGAAACCTTCAGATACACATTCGTAATTGTAGGAAAATAATAATCGTTTGCCTCCTCAATCATGTCAAAAATTGAAGTCGGAAGTATCATCGCAGAGGGTGAGTTGTCTACAAGAATCACAACTTTTCCCTCCAAGAGACAGGCTGCCGCCGTATCTGGTCTCTCCGTAAATTTGAACTTCGGAAAAGGATTAAACCATTTTCTTTTAAAAAGCTCCTCTGCAAGGCTTTGCTGATTCATCCGAAGGTCGCCCACCCGGATAGAATTCAATCGGTCTGTCACATTCTTAAGAAGCTCCTTATCCACCCTGTCCGACATATAGGCAATCACAACATCCGAACGGGAGCTTGTTCCTATATCCATCATCTGCATGACAAGATGCGGATCACGTATACGCCGCCGCATCAGCGCCGTATTAAAGACAATCGTCTCAACAAACCCGTCTCTTGAACCGCGCAGAGACTTATCTTTATCCGGTTCCTCCACACTCCTTGCCGGATATGTGCGGCAGTCCACTGCAATACACGCCGCATACCCTTCTATAAAAAAGCAAGATATGCCTGACAATACATTTCGCAGAATCTCGTCGAAACTATTAATAATGTCCACCTCTACATAAGGAATAAATTTCTGCGAAAATTCGGTTGCCTCCTCCGGCATATCATACTTATTAATTGCCATAAGCGACGTCATAAGCTTCTGCATCGTATCATCCTTCGTAAACCCGTCAATAAAATAGAACGAACTTTTCTTTCCGCCAATTTCTATATCTCGTCTGATAATATCAAAACTTTCGTCAACGGGCAGTATCTGGTTCATATATGCCACATTCTCCTGCAGGGAACTGACTGCAGTTTTCGTTGTCATTTTCTCTACCATATTTCCCCTCCACAAATCTTTCTTATGCTATGTTGTCCTTATACGGCAGAAATTATGCATACGCCATGAACTTCCCGCGATACAAAAAGACGCCCCTTGCGGACCGTCTTATTTTTACTTTATCTCGTTGTACTTCCAAGTCCTCCGTTCCTTTTGCTTGTCACGTCATCATCCAATGTAATTCCATATTCTACAAAAATTCCCTGCATAAAGCCGGTTCCCTTTGAAAGCCCGATGGTCTTTCCTTCATTAGTATCATTCGCTATTTTTGCCAAAATATGCCCCTCATTGTCCGAATAGAAATAGTCGCTGTCAATGATTCCTACGGTATTATTAAGCTGAAGCCTGTATTTAAAGCCAAGTCCGCTTCTCGGATAACACTTTAACACCCAGTTTTCTTCCATCTCTACACGGATCCCGGTCGGTATCTTCACCGCCTCCCCCGGTTTAATCACAAATTCTTCCGGAGCATAGAAATCATACCCGGCAGACCCGGCGGTGGCTCTCTGCGGAAGCTTTATATTTTCATATATATTACGAAGCTTTTCCTCGTCTGATTGTCCGAATGTATCTGCCCAGTCTTTTTTAAACTGTTCAAAACTCACTTTATGAAACTTTGCTATTCTCTTCATCTTTCTTCCTCTGCCTGAACCGGAATTCCCATGTCTTACGCATGCAGCACAACTTTCCCTGTCTCAAGCGTCTCCTTTACATTTATTACTCTTTGGTTTGAACTTCCTTTCCAGTGCAGATTCGCATCCTTTTTATCACACTCAAACTCTCCGTCTACCAATACATCCACAAATTGCATTAACTCCATCCCGCAGATATCCTCCCACATTGATCCCGTATAGAGCCAAACCGTTTTTGACGGAAACTTCTCTTTAATCTCTTTTGCAAGCTTGGTCACGTCATATGCATTGTTCATATGCAGTGGATCCCCTCCGCTGAATGTAATCCCGCTTACATAGTCTTTCTCAAGCTCGTCAAAAATTTCCGTTTTCGCCGCTTCGTCAAATTCAAGTCCTCCATTGGGATCCCATGTTACCGGATTATGGCATTCCCTGCAGCAATGACTGCATCCTGCCGCCCACAGCACAACGCGCAGACCGTCTCCATTCAACATATCGTCTTTCGTTATGTTATGATACCGCATGTTACATACTCTTCCTTTCTGCAATTTCCGCCATTTTCGCATCATTCAAGCGCGTATCGCCTTTCACACGCGAATATGATAAATATCCGTTCATTCGGTCTATCTTTGTCAAGTTCTTGCTTCCGCATTTTGGACAGACATCCATCGAAAGCTCCTCATGCCCGCAGTCATCGCAATATGCCAGTGATAAATTTACGCCCTCATAAAATCCTAAATCCATCGCACGGCGTACAAGCGACTTAATCGCCTCCACATTATAGTTAACCGGGTATTTTACATATTGGATTTTACCGCCGTTGCACAGATCCCAAAAGCGGCCTTCCAAATCCTGCTTCTCAATCGGCGTAATATCCTCGCTCACATGACAATGGAAACTGTTACTCACGTACTCTCTGTCGGAAACGTTCTCCACAATACCGTATTTCTTGCGGAACTGCTGCACCTGAACGCCGCAGAGGTTTTCAGCCGGCGTACCATAAATAGCATAAAGATGTCCGTCTTCTTTCTTGAATTCATTCACCCTTTTATTAATATATTCCAGCGTTTTAACAGCAAATGAGCCGTCCTCCACAAGAGATTTCTTGTTATGAAGCTGTTGAAGCTCATTAAATGCAGTAATGCCGAATGACGCCGTTGCCGATTTTAACAAAGGCTTAATTTTATCATAAATGCCGAGATTGCCGCCATAAAACCCTCCCTCACAGTACGCAAGCGGGTTTGTAGACGCTTTCATCTCTCCCAAATAATCATATGTCCTTATATGAAGCTGGCGGATTAACTCAAGGTAATAGTCAAGCACTTCAAAGAAATCCCTGCTTTCGTGCTTCGCCTTTGCATAAATCATCGGCAGATGCAGGCTTACGGCTCCTATGTTAAAGCGTCCCACAAATACCGGTTTATCGTTTTCGTCCGCCGGGTTCATGCCTCCTCTTTCATACCAAGGTGAAAGAAAGGCACGGCAGCCCATCGGGCTTATGATTGCGCCGTACTGCTTGTACATACTTGCAACATATCCTTTTCCCGTAAGACTCAACCAGTCCGGATACATTGTTTTTTTAGAACAGTCAATTCCCGCCTCAAATACATCCTCAAGAGGTTTCCCCGGTCCGTGAAGATTCTCATCATACAAAAATACAATCTTCGGGAAAAGAACAGGTTTCTTATGCCCGGCTTTGCCTTGACCGTTTTTACGCACTTCCAACATCTTGATTGTCGCAAGCTTACCGTATTTACTCGTATTAGTTCCTGAAGTTACGGTAATGAACGGGTAATCTCCGCGGCTTGAGGACACGGAATTGAATTTGTACTCCCACCCTTGGAAGCCTTGTTCCATCTCCCTCTCCAAGTCTTTCCACGCAACTTCTTGCGCCTTTTCTTCAGAAAGCTCTAAATCTTTATATTTTTTCAATAATCTATTATAAGACTTCTCTGCGTACGGCTCCAGGATATCGTCCACGCTCGGTACGGTAAATCCGCCGTACTGCTGGCTGGCGGCGCTTAAAACAATATCGCCGATAACATCAAAAGCAACATCCAGGGTCTTCGGTTCGTTGTACCATAGATTTCCCATCTCAAATCCGCCGCTCAGAACATTTTTCACGTCAAAAAGACAGCAATTCATCGTATCTCTTCTCGCAGACATGTCATGAATGTAAATATATCCTTCGCGGATTGCCTGAATCTCCTCTACCGTAAGGAAGAATTTCTTATACAATTCCTTGTTAAGCTCATTAAAAATCAGGCTTCTCTTTGTAGACACAAGAGCGCTGTCCGTATTACTGTTCTCCTTATCGCCGATATACATAATGGACTGGCTCTTCTTGTATACATCATCCAGCATTTGTACAAAGTCCTGCTTATAATTGCGATAATCTCTGTAGCTTTTTGCCACGGTCGGATTGACCTTCTCAAGCGCGCCCTCCACCACGTTGTGCATTTGGGCAATTTTAATCTCCTGGATTCCCATTCTCTCGACTTCTTCTTCTACGAATTTGCAGATATACGAAAGCTCTTCCTCCGTAAATTTAATAAGCGCGCGGTACGCAGATTTATTAACCGCCACTACGACCTTCTGTACATTAAAATCTTCTTTTGTTCCGTCTTTTTTTATTACTTTAATCATATGTCAGTCTCCTTCCCCGCGAATCACGATTTCTATATTTAGTGTTTTCTACATGTTTCGCAACTATATAATGTATATCATGCACTATTTATACTATCATCATGCCCCCATTATCGTCAACCGGTTCTGCCATATAATAATCACCAGATTTTAATCCCAAAATCTCCCGTTTTTTTGGTCACTATTCAGAAACGGAAGAATTCTTTCAGACAGAGTCTCTTTTTATCGTAAATACCGCAACCGACCGCGGTCTCATAACAAACACACCGTCTATTCTAATTTCCTTATCCTCCGGATAGAAATATCTGTCCTGCTCATCTCCATAGGTGTTGACGCTCAAAAACCACGTACCCGCATTACGAGGATTCGGCAATGTGACCGTCACATCCTCCCAGTAAGCGTTGACAACCATGTACGTTATATCGTCCGCTCCCCTTTCGCAGTCATATCCGGCGAAACATACGCCAAAGGTTCGTGCATCCTTCGGAATCTCTGTTCGGT
>CANAZK010000076.1 GCA_947366105.1 uncultured Lachnospiraceae bacterium
AGGATGGAAGATATGACTCAGGGTCTGTATGTGGTTTTGAAGGCACATGGAAGTTATTGTAGATGATGATAATAGATAGAAGAAGCCCTTAGCTATTTGATATAGTATAAGATGGCTTTTTTTGTTTGTGTATTATTCAATTTTAAAAATAAAAAACCGCTGTATTCCAGCGGTTTTTTAACAGGGGATGAGAGAATCGAACTCCCACCAAAAGTTTTGGAGACTCCTATCATACCATTTGACCAATCCCCTATACTGTATGCATTCACGATAAATATTATACTGGTATTTGATAAGTTTGTCAATTAATTTATGAAGAAATGTCATAAAATAGGTGTGAATCATATAGAACTGTGGTATTATGTATTGAATAGAATGGAATGTAAGCCAGCGGAGGTTTTATGATGATACAAACATTAAAGAGAATGTCAGAAAAGAAATATTACATAGGAATGGACTTGGGTGGAACGAACATTAAGGCATCATTATATACAGCTGATTTTAAACAAATAGATGAAATGCGCACTCCCACAGAAGCTAAAATGGGTTCGGGGATTGTTTTGGACAGAATGAAGAAGACGATTGGCAGTTTGCTTGTAAACAATAATGTGGCGCCGGAGGAAGTTCTCTGTATGGGAATGGGAATTCCCGGCCTGATGGACCGTGAGAAAGGCATTTCCTTTTTTTCTCCGAATTTTCAGGACTGGGAGAATGTTCCGATTGTAGAATGGTTTCAAAATGAGTTTGGAATTCCGACCTATATAGATAACGATGCAAGAGTGAATCTATATGGGGAATGGTATTTTGGAGCCGGGAAGGGTAAGAGTAATGTATTTTTACTGACGCTTGGAACAGGACTAGGGGCTGCTGTTATTATTGACGGACATGTGCTCTATGGGGCTACGGGGAATGTGGGAGAGATTGGACACATGAATATGTACAGAGAAGGGCGTCCGTGCAGATGCGGAAGCTCAGGATGTCTTGGAAGATATGTCTCTGCGCTGGGATTGGTGAACACTGTAAAAGAAAGAATCAGGGGCGGAGAGACAAGTATTCTGACGGAATGGACAAAAGGGATTCTGGAAAATATTACCGCCAGCATGATATCTGAAGCATATGATTTGAATGATAGGACAGCGGTTGCCGCTATGCATGAGACGGGAGAAATACTTGGCTTTGGATTGGTCAATGTAATGAATTTATATAATCCTGAAATCATTATTATCGGCGGAGGGATGTCGGCGGCAGGAGAAAGGCTTTTGAAAAAAGCTCGTACAATTGTGAATGAGCGGGCAATCAGAATTTCGTGCGAAGCTTGTGAAATTGTAACAGCATCTTTAGGAGATTCGGCGGGAATGCTGGGTGCGGCGGTTTATGCATCTACCCGTCATCAACTAGTATAGAAAATACCGGCATCTCCATAGTAACGGAGAGCCGGCATTTTTTGTGAGATGAAAAATTTGATTGTAATTTATACGCTTAGCTTTTTATCTGCCAATATGCCTGAGATTCCGAACAACACTGCACATACAACAGCATAGTATACCAAAATAAAAGGATGTAAATCCAGTGCGGAAACATTGAATACTTTACTTATAAAAAAGCATCCACGTTCAACTATATAATTGATAACGAAGAACAGTATCACAGAAAACAGCCCTGAAAATTTGGAGTTTAAGAATAACGTTCTTGAGATAATAATTGCAAGGAAGCCGATCATTATAATTAGAGTCCATGAAAGGAAACACAGCATCATGAACTGTACAAGCATTTTCCAGTCAACATCTGCATTCAGCAATGCGCGTGCCGAATTCTTTATGAACTGCATAAGTAGTTTTAGTCGACCGGACTGTGCAATGGCAATTGTAAGACAGGCAAATCCGGATGCAGTAAATGCAGCAAACACAAACAACATCTGAAGAATTGCGGCAAGGAATTTTCCGCCTAATATTTCCCATACTGATTTTGGAAGCATCCAAAGCATGTGGCTCTGTTTTGTACGTAAATCTTTATTAAATACTAAAAGGCTTTCAATTCCGGTGTAGAAAATTACAAGAAGTCCGCAAAGCATTAGTATAATACTGACTGCAAATGCAATACGTTCATTTATTGCAAAAGTAATCAGCCCGATAAGAAGTCCGAATAATATGATAAGTCTTGATGTACGTTGTTTTCTCCATTCATATTTAATAATCTTTCCCATAATTAAACCCTCCTACATAATTTCTAAATATATATCTTTAATTGATTTACCATTTTCCGCACGTTCTTTCTCAAGGTCGGTTTGGAGAAGAATCTCTCCATTCTTAACAAAAATGGCTTCGTCAACAAAGCTTTCAATCTCTTCAATTAAATGAGTTGAGATAACAAAGCTGTTATTGTCGGCTGCCTCTTCTAAAATGATAGAAATAATTTCTTCTCTTGATTTATAGTCGATTCCGTTTAGCGGTTCGTCAAGAAGATAGAGTGTTGCTTTTCGCGCCATGGTGACTGCGACTTTCAACTTTGCAGTCATACCGGTAGAAAGAGCTTTGACTTTCATATTTTCATTTAATCCGATGCGGTCTATGAGTTTTAAATATTTCTGCATATCAAAATCATCAAAGAAATCCTGATAGTATTTTCCGACGCTTGCTATGGTCATAAAATCATAGAAGAAAGGTTCCGTTGACATATAAGCGATCGTACCCTTATCTTGGTAGTTCCAAATATGTCCTTTAAAAATGATATCACCGGAGGTCGGTTTGGTAAGCCCGGCCACCATTTTCATCCATGTAGTTTTGCCGCTGCCGTTTTCGCCAAGAAGTCCGTAGATCTTTCCTTCCGTGATATTCAAGTTAAAGTCGATAACTGCTTTTTTACTAATAAATGTTTTGTTAAGTCCTCTGCATTCTAAAATCATTTTGCTTTTTCCTCCTTATAATCTGCAATCTGAGAAATAATATCGCCTTTTTGATAACCCAGGTCTTTCATTCCAGTCATAAAATTGTGAAGCAGTTCATTTGCCATTTCTTCTTTAATTTTTTCAAACATTTCTTTTTCCTCCGAAACAAATGTTCCAATACCACGTCTCGTAAAACAGTATCCTGCCATTTCCATTTCACGATAGATACGGGCCGCGGTGTTTTGGTTGATTTTATAAAGTATTGCAAGTTCCCTGCTGGATGGAAGCTTCTCACCAGGTATTATCCTGCCTTGAACCATTTTTTTCTTTATATCTTGAATAACTTGTAAATAGATAGGTATTTCTGCATTATAATTCATGTTTACCTCCTTTCGAACTAGTGACATAGTTAAATAGTACACTATGTAGATAGAAATGTCAAGTTAAATATAGCAACAGCTCAGCCATATTGGATATGGCTGAATTGTTGCTATATTTAAAGGACAAAAGCTTATATAAATTGCCAAAAGAATTGAACTGTATTATAATATATTTAGTGATATTTACGAGAGATCATTTGAAAGACCAGGGAAATTTTGCCCGAAATGTGGTGCGAAAAGATAGAATGAAAGAGAAAAGGAGTTGATTTTATGGGAACAATGAACCCGAAGTATGAAGCATTGTTTACTCCGTGGAAGATTGGAAATGTGGAAATTAAGAACCGTATTGTCCTTTGTCCGATGGGAGGAACATCACTGTTTGGATGGATGGAGCCGAATCATTTTGACAAGGAGGCGGCGAATTTCTTCTTGGAGAGGGCAAGGAATAATGTAGGACTTATTATTCCGGGTATTGCGCCGATTAAAGACACAATTGGGGGCAGATGGCTTTGGCAGAATAAGAAGATGTTTCAGGATTTGAAAGAATTTATGGAAGAAATCCACAAGACAGGAGCAAAACTCTTCGTGCAGATTACGGCCGGAATGGGACGTTCCTGGGCGATTACAGATTCACTTGTGGAGGTACATAATAACCCTGTGCTTCATGCCATTGCAAAACCGATTATTGATGTGCAGTATCAATCAGCAAGTCCCAGCGTACTGCCGTCCCGCTGGTCGGATAAGGTGACATGCCGCGCTATGACAAGGGAAGAGATTGAGGAGATTATAGATGCATTTGCGAAGACAGCCATGCTCTGCAAGGAAGCCGGTGTAGACGGGGTGGAAGTGCATGCAGTGCATGAGGGATATCTTTTGGATCAGTTTACGCTTCATTATACGAATAAGCGCAAAGACCAGTATGGAGGTTCCTTTGAAAACAGATATCGCTTCGCAACGGCGATTGTAAAAAGAATTAAGGGAATGTGCGGGGAAGATTTTCCGGTGTCTCTTAGATATTCTGTTGTGTCGAAAGTGAAAGATTTCTGTTCGGGAGCCCTGCCGGGTGAAGAATATAAGGAAATCGGCCGTGATATGGAAGAGAGCGAGAAAGCTGCAAAATATTTGCAGGATGCAGGCTATGATATGCTGAATGCGGACAATGGAACATATGATTCTTGGTATTGGGCGCATCCGCCGCAGTATATGCCGCAGAACTGTAACTTGGAGGATGTGGCGCATATTAAGAAATTCGTGGATATTCCGGTAGTTTGTGCAGGACGCATGGAGCCGGATGCAGGAGCGCGGGCCGTGGCAGAAGGACGTATCGACGGTGTGGGAATTGCCCGTCAGTTCCTTGCAGACGGCGAATGGGTGACGAAGCTTATCGAGGACCGGCTGGAGGATATCCGCCCATGTATTTGCTGCCACAATGCATGTTTTAATATGACCCATTATAAAGGAATTGCTAACGGACAGCCGTTCTATGATGCCAGTCATATTTCACGCTGCGCGCTGAATCCGGAGACAATGCAGACGAAGAAATATAAGATTACTCCGGCTGCGAAACGTAAAAATATAGCGGTAATCGGCGGCGGAATCGGCGGCATGGAGGCGGCGATTGTCAGTGCAAAACGCGGACATAAGGTTGTACTGTATGAAAAAAGCGATCATTTAGGAGGAATTTTCATTGCAGCGGCAGCTCCGTCTTATAAAGAGAAGGATCGGGATTTGATTGCGTGGTATGAACGTGAGATTCAGAAATATAAGATTAAGATTAAACTTAATACAGAGATTCAGGATGTGAGGACGCTTAAGACTGCGGACGAAATCATTGTGGCTACCGGTGCGGTGCCGAAAACGTTGCCGGTGAAGGGTATCGAGTATGCGATGGATGCAACAGAATACCTGCTTGGTGAGAAGGAAGTCGGGGAAAATGTAACTATTATCGGCGGGGGCCTGACCGGATGTGAGATTGCGTATGAACTTTACCTTCAGGGAAAGAAACCGACAATTGTGGAGATGAAGAATGATCTTATTGCAGTGAAAGGCGTCTGCCTTGCGAATTCAAGTTATCTCCGTGATTTCTTTGAAGCCAATAAGGTTCCGGTATATTTGGAAACTACGCTTGGAGAGGTACTGAAAGATGGCGTGACAGCAGTGGATAAGAACGGAAAGAGATTTAAAATCGAGGCAGACAGCGTAATCGTGTCCGTAGGCTATAATCCGGCTCCGATTTCTTCCAAAGGCAGACATGTCCATGTAATCGGGGACGCGAATAAGGTAGGAAACCTGCGTACCGTTATTTGGAATGCGTGGGATGTAGCAATGAAACTATAATAAAGTAAGGAAACGGGGACGCCTTTCAGGCGCCTTCGGTAAAGGGTGTGGATAGAATTGAAAATGAAATTGACAGAACAGCAGCAGGCTATATTAGACGGTGAAAAGGGCGAAGTCATGGCAAAGGTTATGAAGACGCTGGTGATGTACGGAGAAGCGTTCGGGGCAGAGGCTATGGTTCCGGTGACCTCGAAATATAATCATCTTGTGACATCTTTTGGACTTGGAGTGATTGCGCCGGTTTATGATTTGATGGAGAAGCTGATTGAAGCGGGAGCCGTTTCTTCTCAGCAGTTTTCAGCGGATCCAAGACCATTGGATGGGAATGCACCCGCTAATTTCCTCCAGAATCTAGTGTTTAACAAATTCATGTATAATAAGCAGGAGTTTTATGAGGGACAGCTGGAGAAGCTTGGATTAATGGACAAAAATGCATTTACCTGTGCCTGCTACATGGATGAAGTAGGAAATAAACCGGAGAAAGGCGATGTGTTAAGCTGGTCAGAGTCCTCTGCGGTGGTTTATGCTAATTCTGTGCTTGGGGCAAGATGTAACCGTAATTCGGGAATTATGGATTTGATGGGATCTATTGTAGGATATGTGCCTTATTTCGGACTTCTGACAGATGAAGGACGCAAAGCGACATGGATTGTAAAGGTAAAGACGACAAAGAAACCGGAGGCACAGCTTCTAGGCTCTGCGGTGGGCATGAAAGTAATGGAAGATGTCCCTTATATCGTTGGATTGGATAAATGGATCGGCAGTGAATTGAATGATTCTGCGTGTACCTATTTGAAGGATTTCGGGGCCGCGACTGCTTCAAACGGCGCCGTGGGACTTTACCATGTGGAAAATCTTACACCGGAAGCAAAGGAGCAGGGAGAAGCCCTCGTGGCGGAGGACGCTAAGGTATATGTGGTGGATGATGCAGAACTTGCGAGGGTAAAGGCAGGTTATCCGATTATGTGGAAGAAGCCGAACACGAAGCCGAAATTATGTTTCGTGGGCTGTCCTCACATGAGCCTTCAGCAGCTTAAAGACTGGACGGACAAGGTGGAAGCGAGACTTCAGAAATATGGTAATAAAAAGGTTCTTATTCCAACTGTATTTACGGCCGCGCCGGGTGTATTGCAGGAGTTTGAAAAAACGGACTACGCTAAGAGACTGCGGGCGACAGGCGTGATTACGTCGTATATTTGTCCGCTAATGTACATGAATAATCCGCTTTGTGCGAAGATGCCTGTTGTAACATCATCAAACAAGCTTCGTACTTATACAACGGCGCGGTATTTTACAGATAATGAGATATTGACACTGATTACGAGAGGAGGGCGGAAATCATGAGAGAATTCAAAGGACGTGTGGTAACTCCGGGAACCGCGAAGGCTGAAGCGGTAGTGACGCACAACGGTTTTAATACACTGGCTTCTCTACAGAAATCATTACAGTTTGGAGACAAGACTGCCAAATGTACAGATCAGAATAATCCGGATCTTTATGGAAAGCCGCTGGCAGGTTATGCGCTTTGCCTTCCTCAGACAATCGGCTCGACAACAGGGGGAATGGTTCTTTATTGTGCGTGCGCCATGAAGAGACAGCCTGCGTGTATGCTGTTTGCAAACCAAATAGATTCTCTTGCAGCAGCAGGAGCAATTCTTGCGGAGGTCTGGCTTGACGACGTTACTATGCCGGTTGTGGATTGTTTGGGAGATGAGTTTCTTGATTATGTGAAAGACGGGATGATGATCACTATCGGAGAAGATGGAATGGTGAAAGTGGAATAGACAAGAAATTCATATTGACAAGACATCATACATAGATTATAATGAATATGAAATAAATGGTCATTCAATATATGAGTGACCATTATTAAAAACTAATAAATAGATAAATTTCAATATATCTATTTATTAAGGTTTAAGGAGGAGTTATGAAGGTAGTTGGTAATATATGGGATATTTTTCAGAACCAGATTCTTGGAATGCGGTGGCTGCGTGACTTAACAGGAGAAGTGCTTAAAGCGGCAGGTGTGGATATTATGAAACCTTTGGGAGGAGCGCTGCAGTTCTTCATCTATGATGTGATTAAGATATTTGTGTTGCTGGCGGTTCTGATATTTCTGATTTCTTATATACAGAGTTATTTTCCTCCGGAGAGAACGAAGAAGATTCTTGGAAGATATCAAGGTCTGCGGGCAAATACCGCAGCGGCGCTTTTGGGAACAGTAACGCCGTTTTGCAGTTGTTCATCCATACCGATTTTTATGGGATTTACGAGTGCGGGACTTCCGATTGGAACAACTTTTTCCTTTTTAATTTCTTCACCTATGGTGGATTTGGGTTCGCTGGTGCTGCTGATGAGTATTTTCGGAGTAAAGATTGCGGTAGTGTATGTTGTTTTAGGGCTTGTAATCGCAATCATCGGAGGAAGCCTTTTAGAAAAAATGAAAATGGAGAAGTATCTTGAGGAGTTTGTAAAAAGAGCGCCTTCGGTGGAAGGACAGATTATAGAGCTTACAAGAAAAGAACGAATAGAATATGCCAAAACTCAGGTGAAATCTACCGTGAAAAAAGTAGCTGTGTACATTTTCATTGGCGTTGGAATCGGGGCGGTGATTCATAATGTAATTCCGCAGGAGTTTGTGGAGGCGGCGCTTGGAAGTAACAATCCATTTTCCGTTATTTTGGCAACAATTGTGGGAACGCCGATGTATGCAGATATATTTGGAACGATTCCGGTGTCGGAAGGACTGCTTGCGAAAGGCGCTTCTCTTGGAACCGTGCTTGCATTTATGATGTCGGTTACGACTTTAAGTCTGCCGTCTCTTGTGATGCTTAAGAAGGTTATGAAGAAACAGCTTTTGGCGGCATTTGTGGTAATCACGACAGCCGGAATTGTGATTGTAGGATATGGGTTTAATATATTTCAGTATTTATTTATGTAAAAGGTATAATAAAAATAATATTTTGAAGGAGGAATTACGATGGGAGAGAGCATTGCAGAGACGGCGAAAGTGTATAAAGCGCTTGGAGATGAAAACCGCCTTAAGATTATGGCACTTTTGAAAGGCGGAGAGAAATGTGCGTGTAAGCTTTTGGAGGCTTTGGATGTGACTCAGCCGACGCTTTCACATCATATGAAGATTCTGTGTGACAGCGGGCTGGTGAGCGGAAGAAAGGAAGGAAAGTGGATGCAATATTCCATTAGTGAAAAGGGGAAACCTTATGCAGAGAAGTTGGAGGCGGATGACATAGGCGACGGAGAAAGAATAGACAGCTGTATGTGTAGTCGTGAACAGCAGAATATGGAAGGAGAAGAGAAAATGCCGGGAAAGACTAAGCTGTATGTATTATCAGGATTTTTAGGTTCAGGAAAAACAACCCTTCTGCTGAAACTGATAGAGGCGCTGAAGGATAAGAGAATCGGAATTATTCAGAATGAATTCGGCAAACTGGGAATAGACGGAACGATATTGCGTGATGGAGATATTCAGATGAAAGAAATTAATAAAGGCTCTATTTTCTGCTCCTGTCTGAAATTATCTTTTGTGCAGGCGCTTGCCGAGATGGCGGATCAGAAGTTTGAATATCTTTTTGTGGAAAGCTCCGGCTGGGGCGACCCGTCTAATGTGGATGAGATTCTTGGCGCGGTGAAGGCTATGGCTGGGGACAGATATGATTTTAAGGGGATGTTGTGTCTTGTAGACGCATTGAACTTCTTGGAGCTTCTGGATGATGAGGAAACTGTACGGCGTCAGATAAAACATTGCCATATGGCGGTATTGACAAAAGTGGATTTGGTTGACGGGGAGCATGTGGACGTGCTGAAAGAAAAGATACGCCAGATTAACCCGGTCTGCACAATTAAATTGAGTTCTAAGGGAAATCTTGACCTGTCCTTTTTACAGAAGGATTTGCTGCAGTACCGCTGGGCGGAGGCTGAGGACACAACCAATTCTGTAGAGACAAAACCGAAGTCTCTGTTTATGAATGTAGAAGAGCCGGTTACAAAGGATAAATTGGAAATGTTTTTACGTGAACTGGCGGACGATATGTACCGGATGAAAGGCTTTTTCAGGCTGACGGAAGACGGATGGAACCAGGTGGACGTGGTTGGAAAGCAGATTGATTATAAACCTTGTGACGGACAGGAGAAATCTCAGATGGTATTTATCTCTAAAATAGGTCCGGCGGCTATAAGAAAAATTGTGGCAGCATGGGAGAAGCATATGGAAGTGAAGATGGAGCTTAAGAATTAGGAGGATAATATGGATATTAAAGTGATTGGAAGCGGCTGTGAAGACTGCAGCAGGCTGTATACGCTGGTCAAGGAATGCTGCTGCGAACTTGGAATCAAGGAAGAAGTCGGCAAGGTAGAAGATTTAATTGAGATTGTGATGCTTGGCGTAATGAGTGTACCGGCGCTTATGATTGACGGCAGAATCGTGATAAGCGGCATGGTTCCATCAAAAGAAAAGATAAAGGAGTTTTTGGAGGAGAGCCGCCTGTGATATAAATAGGATTTTGAATACAAAATTCGCCGTGCGCGGAAAGGAGATTATTGTTTTACGGTCCCTTCCGCGTACGGCGAATTTTTATAATGATTTTTATATCAAGTAAATTATTGTGCGTAAATCTTGACAAGTTCTACGATAATATCTGTGGCAAGATCCATTCCCTCAACTGTACAGTGTTCATATGGTCCGTGATAGCCGTGTCCGCCGGTTCCTAAGTTCGGGCAAGGAAGTCCTTTGAAGCTTAACTGGCATCCGTCTGTACCGCCGCGGATTGGAAGCACGTTAGGCGTTACGTTTGCTCTCTCGCAGGCAAGTTTTGCATTGTCAATTAAGTGCATGCATGTGGAAACGATTTCCGCCATATTTTTATACTGCTCTGTAAGAGTTAATTTAACAGTTCCCTCGCCCCATTTTTCGTTCATTAATTTCTCAATATGGCGGAGAGTATTAAGTCTTGCTTCCATAAGTGAAGCGCTGTGGTCTCTTACGAAATATGTGGCGTTTGCCTTGCAGACGTCGCCGCTGATATTTGTAAGGTGGAAGAAACCTTCGTATTCTTCCGTTCCTCTCGGAGTATCTCCTGAAGGAAGCATAGAGTTGATTTCCATAGCAACTAAGCTTGCGTTAATCATAACATCTTTACTTGAGCCAGGATGAACACTGAAGCCTGTGATATCGAAAACAGCTTTGTATGCATTGAAGTTCTCATACTGGATTTCGCCTTCTCCATCGCCGTCAAGCGTGTAGCCAAAATCTGCGTCAAATGCTTCTACGTTGAAGTTTTGGGCGCCTGTTCCGATTTCTTCGTCAGGAGTAAACGCAACACAGACCTGTCCGTGAGGAATGTTTTCGCTGATGATTCTCTCTAACATTGTCATGATTTCAGCGATACCTGCTTTGTCATCCACGCCGAGGATTGTTGTTCCGTCAGATGTGATAAGCGTGCGTCCCTTTAATTCTGATAAATGTGGGAAATCAGAAAGTGTAAGCGCGCGTCCGCTTGTTCCAAGAGGGAAATCCTCTCCGTTGTAATTCTCCGTGACAACTGGAACGATGTCATGGTCACAGAAATCAGCAACCGTATCCATATGTGCGATAAAACCTAATTTTGTCTTACTCTCATAACCTGGTGTGGCAGGCAGCTTGCCATATACAAAGCTTTTCTCATCCATGTAAGCATTGTCGATTCCCAAGGCTTTTAATTCTTCGACTAAAATCTTGCCAAGTTCAAACTGGCATGGTGATGAAGGAACGGTATCTGAGTTTTCATCACTTGGAGTACGAACTACAACATAGTTCAGCAGTCTTTCATAAGCTCTCATTTTAAATAATCTCCTTTATTAAGAATTTTTACTATTTCCATTATAACATTTTCCAAATATATCTCAAGTGAAATTTGACATGCCATGCGCGGATAGTCTATAATAAAATCTATCAAATCAGAAAAAGGAGTAGGATATGGCTCAGATGAAATATTATGCAGTGGAGGCATATTTAGAATTAATGAAACAGCAGGATAATCTGTTGGAGGCAAATCTTTATGGAAAAGAGAATCAGGTGGTTGAACATTTAACATATGATTCAAAAGATGTAAAGGAGAATACGTTTTTTATCTGTAAAGGAGCCGCTTTCAAATCCGAGTATTTAAAAGAAGCGGTAAAAAAAGGCGCAGTTGCTTATATCAGCGAGAAGGACTACGAATTGGAGTCAGTACCGCACATTATCGTAAAGGACATCAGAAAGGCTATGCCGGTTTTGGCAGACAAATTTTTCAACTCGGCGTGGAAGGATTTGAATGTTATCGGAATTGGAGGAACGAAAGGGAAATCGACTTCTGTTTACTATATGAAGGCAATCGTCGACGATTATTTGGAGGCGAAAGGGAAGCGGGACAGCGCGGTTATCTCTTCCATTGATATTTATGACGGAGTAATTAATAAGGAATCACATATTACAACACCGGAGGCGGTGGAGCTTCACGGACATTTCAGGAATGCGGTGGAGAGCGGTATGGAGTTTGTTCAGATGGAAGTATCAAGCCAGGCGTTAAAATATGGGCGTGTGGATGAGATGATGTTTGACGCGGCAGCGTTTTTAAATATTTCCGAGGATCATATCAGTCCCATTGAACATGAGGATTTTGAGGATTATTTCAGCTCCAAGCTGCAAATGTTTGGGAAGACGAAAACAGCGGTTGTGAATTTGGACGCTGATTTTGCAGACCGTATTTTGGAGTCGGCAAAGACGGCTGAGAAGACAGTTACATTTAGTACGAAGGATGAAAACGCGGATTTTTATGCCTATAATATTCACAAGGAAGGCAACGGAACGGTTTTCATGGTGAAATGCGAAAGTTTTGACAAGGAGTTCGTGCTTACCATGCCGGGGCTTTTTAATGTGGAGAATGCTCTCGCAGTGATTGCAATTGCGGCGCAGTTTGATATTCCGGCGGAATATATGTACTCAGGGCTTAAGAGGGCGCGTTCCAGCGGAAGAATGGAGCTTTATGCCAGCGCGGATAATAAGGTAATTGCAGTTGTGGATTACGCCCACAATAAGCTGAGCTTTGAGAAGTTATTTTCATCTACGAGAGAGGAATATCCGGATTATGATATTATCAGTATCTTTGGCTGTCCGGGAAAGAAAGCATTCATAAGACGGCGTAGATCGGAAGAGCACACGTCTGAACTCCAGTCACGGACTCCTATCTCG
>CANAZK010000077.1 GCA_947366105.1 uncultured Lachnospiraceae bacterium
GTCCGGTTCCGGCGGGGCTTATTAAAGTACCTCTATTTGCAGAACTGCCATTCTATATTTTTCAAAAAAGTGGCAGATTGGTACTTTGGGAAATTATATTCATTTTGGAATTACAGTTTGCGGAAACTCAAGATTTACACATAAGTTCGTCATGCGCCGTTATGCCGTCATTCATTTATATTTTCTATTATATATATTACATTTTTCAATTATATTTTTTGAAATCCACGTATTATAATATTAACAATACAGTATAAACGTAAAAATCATACAATACAAAGGAGTATCTTTTATGGCAGAATTAAGATTGCCGGAAAATTTCGAGACCTTTCCGGAAGCACGAAAAAGAGCATTTTTAACTCTCAAAGAACTAAAAGAGCAGGGAAAACGAATTGTCGGAACATTTTGTACATATACCCCTGCCGAACTTGTAACAGCCGCAGATGCAATTGCGGTGGGATTATGCGGCGTCAGCGAAGAACTGGTTGCTCCGGCCGAGGTTCATCTTCCGAAAAATCTCTGTCCTCTAATCAAAGCAAGCTACGGAGGCGCTGTCTCCGGCAAATGCCCGTTTTTCTATTTTTCCGACATGATTCTTGCAGAAACAACATGTGACGGCAAAAAGAAAATGTACGAGCATCTCGGAAAACTGAAGCACACTCATGTAATGCAGCTACCGCCGGGAAGATACGGGGTAAAAGCTTTGGAATTTTGGAAAGCAGAAGTCATTGCTATCAAGGAAGATTTTGAACAGTTCTACGGCATTGAAATTACAGACGACAAAATCCGTGAAGCAATCAAATTAAGAAACCGGGAACGAAAAGCTGTTCTTGATTTCTTTGAAATAGGCCGGCTTAAGCCAACCCCGCTTTCAGGATATGAGATTAATACGGTCATTTCATCCAACGACTATAACATGGATATTGAAGGCAAGATTAAATATCTTGAAGAACGTACGGCAGAATTAAGAGAACTGTATGAGAAAGAATATAAGGGCAGACCGTCAAGACCTAGAATTCTCATTACCGGATGTCCGACCACCGGTGTAATGGATAAAGTCATCAAACAGATTGAAGAACTTGGTGCAGATGTGGTTGGATTTGAAAACTGCTGCGGACCGCGCGAGAAGAAAGACCCAATTGACGAAACCATTGACCCGATTACAGCAATTGCAGAAAAATATCTGCGTGTGAATTGTTCTGTCATGAGTCCGAATCCGGGACGCATTGAAGCGCTGGACGCACAGATTGACGAATATCAGATTGACGGCGTTGTGGAAGTGCTTCTGCATGCATGCCATACATTCGCGGTTGAGGCAAGCGATGTAAAGGAATTCGTTACAGCAAAGAAGAAGCTTCCGTATATGGCTGTTAATACAGATTACTCCCCGGCCGACCACGCACAGATTGCTACAAGGCTCGGCGCGTTCATTGAACTTCTTCAAGGACAATAAAAATGTGTGAATCCCGTATAAATTGCTATTACATCATGGCATTTAAATCCACAAAGGACGCCATTGCCGGCGAAGCTTATGCAAAGAAACGGATTGCGGCTGCCATTATGCCTCTCCCAAGTGAAATCAGCAACAGCTGCGGACTGGCGCTTCGTTTCCTGCACAGCGGCAAAGAAGAAATACTTGCATTCTGCGAAACTTTTCCGCTTCCTTTCGTCCTGTATCGGATGAATACCGAGCGGATAAACGGAGTACGAGAAGTCATTAAACTGGCAGAGCAAAAATAAACTGTGAAAAAGCGGCACGAAAACTATTCAAGCTTTCGTGCCGTATCCTTTAACATATTATGCAATTCTCTCTGCTTCAAATCCCAAATCTTTCAAGATATCAAAAGCAACTTCCATACAATGGTCACAGTCACATACGGAAACTTTCTTTCCCTCAAGATCTACCTCGTGATTGATTCCTGCTTCTTCTAAAACCGCGTCAATTTTCTTTGCACAATTCGGGCAGCAAAGTCCCGGTACGCTTAATACTCTCATCTCATATTCCTCCTATATATTATTTTCTTACAACGTGATTACTTGGTCTACATTTGCCGGGGCAAGCGCAGCATACACATTCGGGAAACATCCGATTCCCGCAGATGCGACTAACTTGTCCGCAATATCTCTCTGATAACAGCATCTGTCGCAAGCCATCAAAAGCATTCCTGTCTTCTCACTGATTGCCTGAAGTCTTGCCGCAATGTCAGAGCCCTCCACAAGCATATAAGCATTGTCAAAGAAGAACATCATTCCGGCAACGTCGACGCCGTGCCTTCCCTCCTCAAGCTGTGGGATGATCATGTGCTCCAAAATCTCCCTTGCATGTTCGGATTCAAATAAATAAGCTACTTTCATTTTGAAAACCTCCTTCGTTTTTCTTGTTTATACCGCTTTTGCCAAAAGCCATTCGAGGTCATCTGCATTCACATCCGTATGGAATATCTCATATGCCTCTTGAAGCGCCCTGGCAATATCAGCCTTAATCACCATCTCAGGGTCTAATTCCATGTCAACAACGTACTGATCGAATTCTGCACCACTGCAGAAAAAATTCATAACGTTTCAGCATGACCCCGCCCAGTTCTCAAGTTCTCCAAGAGGGAAAGACAACGCATGTACTTCCTTCGGAGAATATTCCATAACCTTTCCGTTTTTTATTTTAATATATACCGGAGCTCCGCATCCTGAACAAGCGGAGTGAACCTCTGTATCCTGATGGAATGTAAACGCCGCCCCGACAGCGTCAATTGCACACATCGCCGTAAATGTTCTTCCATCTGCAAGTATTACTTTGTGATTTGTCGGAAGCGCGGACACCGGGTAAATAAAATTCACCTGATTGTCTTCCACAACCATACCGTCTTCCTCTATCAGACGACGACAGATTTCCTCATATTCTTTCTCTGTCATATTCAATCTTTTCAATACCGAAAAACGATCTGACTCAAGGTGAAACGGTCTTCCCATATTTACCGTATCATTAATAATAGATAAACGAAGTTCGTTTTCCCTCTCTGTAAATTTTCCATGTACATTTTTAATCTTCTGTGCCATTATTTTCCACTCTCCACACTCTGAATAAATTTCATAAGATCCTTATCGTCATCCGTAAACACTTCACCGTTCAACGCGGATTTAAGAATTGTCGTAAGCTGGTCCACATATCCGTGATACTGCGGATTCGTCCGGTCTCTCGGCCTTGGCAGGTCAATCTTGATATCCGCCAAAATCTTTCCGTGGTCTCTCGACATCACGACAACACGGTCGCTTAAGTAAATAGATTCATCCACATCATGGGTTACCATAAGCGCCGTTGTTTTCTTTGCCTGCAAAATACTCTCAAGCTGCACCTGAAGCATCTGGCGCATTTGAAAGTCTACCGCGCCAAGCGGCTCATCCATCAAAAGCACCTGCGGATCACAGGCAATGGCGCGCAGAAGCGCTACTCTCTGCTTCATGCCGCCTGAAATCTCATGAATATAGTGGTTCTCGTATTCCGTAAGCTGCGCCATCTCAAGAAGTTCTTTCAACTTCTGATTACGCTCCTCTTTCGACACCTTCATCTTCTTCATCGGATATTCGATATTTTCTCCCACTTTAAGCCACGGAAAGAGCGCGTAGTTTTGAAACATAAATGCACGGTCCGGTCCCGGCTTGCTTACTTCTTTCCCGTTTACCACAATTTTCCCTGCATCCGGCTTTTGGAATCCTGCAATAATCGTAAGCGTCGTTGTTTTGCCGCATCCAGACGGTCCAAGAAGAGAGACGAACTCCCCTTCCCCCACATCGAAAGACACTTCGTTCAATACCAATGCCGGCTCCTCCGGCTTTCTCTTATTCTTAAACTGCTTTCTGATATTCTGTACTGATATCGACATTCTTCTATTCCTTCCTCCCATCGAGCGGCAGAAATTCTATCGTTTTATCTGCAAGCCACTCTTTTTCTACTTGTAATTTCTCCGCGAGATATTCTTTATCATTCAATTTTTCCACCGCCCGGTTATAGCTTTCAATAAAATCTATAAATGCCTCTGTCTCTGCAAACTCCTTATCCACAACAAGAACATAAGAGACATAATCCGTATCCGAAAGCGGTTTAGAAGCATACTGCCGTACCACGGCCGCCTTCGTCAAATCCTGAATCACCGCATCCACCTGACCGTCCTCTAATGTAAATAAGATTCCTTTTTGAGTCACCTCTTTGAATGTCTCAATCTGCGGATAATTCTTCTTTGCAATTTCTTTTTCCCGCTCTCTTCCCTGGCTGATTCCAACAGTTTTTACCTGTCGGAAATCTTCCTTATATGAGATCACTTCTGCGTTCATTATAACAGGACCGTAAATCATGACGTTGTCATTGCGCTCTACCGTATGTACTGCAATATGCCCACAGTAAAACGCAACATTTATCTCTTCCGCACTCAGCGCCCACTGAGCCATGTTACTTCAACAATCCTGAAAAGACGAGCTTTCTAAGGTATCGGATACTTCGTACTCACTCGCCAGCTCATCCGCCGTCTCCTCCATCAGAATCCCTGACATATCGTCTCCCGCTCCGATTCGGATAACAGCCTCTGAATTCTTAACCCTTTCCTTCGGCAAAAAAATCCCCGCAAAGACGCCTGCCAAGACAAATCCCACGATAAAAACCGCTATCTTTCTATCGTTTCTCATAAGACTGTGCCTTCTTTAATTTCCCGCGGACGAATTTGAATAAAGCATATACTGCATATCCGATTACAATAAAGCTGCAGAGCCATTCGCCCCATTCCGGGACTTCTACTAACAATTTATTAACCTGTTTAATTGTATTTGACGTTCTGTCAAAATCCAGTACCGGTGTAAAATCCGGCAGCACTTTGTTCGCAATATAACCTGACACGAATCCGATTCCCGCCACCATTGCAAAATACATCGTACTTGCCCTTCTTCCAATCATTTTCGTAATTGTGAGAAGTTCCGGCACATTCGTACCTGCGCCAGCCATCAGGTACATAATTGATATACCTGGCGCAGCCCCACTGGCAACCAGAGCTGCGATAAACGGTATATGTCCTACCGCTCAAACGTACATCAATGTTCCCACAATCGAAATTCCAAATAGAGAAATGACTCCCGGCTGTCCGAGATAATCCTGAATAAAAGACTGCGGCACAATCGTAAATAAAAATCCGGCAATAAGCATACCCGAAATACTGTATTTACTGATTGTCACGGCAAGTTCTGTCGCAGACCAACGAAGTCCGCTCTTTATTTTCTCCCAAAAGGTCGGCTCGTCAAATTCCAGCTGAATCATTCCTCCGCTTTCATCCTCATTGTCCGTCTCCAGTTTGACAGATACCTCTGATTCACCGTACTTTTTGTATCTAAGACCGATATGTAACTCATCTCCGGCAAAATGATTTGCAACCGTGCCGATTATCATCGGACCGACAAATCCCGTAATTACATAGATAATCGTAATCTCTTTTCCAAGAAGCCCCCATGACATCAAAACAGCAAGCGGGTTAATCATCGGCGTGCTTGTCATAAATGCCAGCGTAGGTCCAAGGTACGCCCCGCTGTAATACATACTGATTCCAAGCGGAATAGTTCCGCAGCTGCAGATTGGAAGCAGCATTCCTGACAAAGTAGACCAAAAAACACCGCTTGTCCTTTTAGAACCGATTGCAGTCTTCTGCAATTGTTCCGGTTTAATGAATTCATGTAAAAGTCCCGCTACAATGAAACTGAATACCACCCATGTAGAAGAACTGTTTAACATAGACCAAGCAGACTGGATGATGCTGTAGAAAAAATCATACATATCTCCCATCATAACTTTAATGCCTCCTCAAATGCGTTACGCACAGCCGGTTTTGTAAGCTTTGTTACCGCTTTCTTCTCATTAATCACCAGCATGCTTCTCGTAACTGCACCGTATTTTTTAATATAATCAAAGTCCGTGCCCGCACGATAAATTTTCACATTCACACGGCCTTCGTATTCTTTCTCCAAGACTTGAACCAAGTCCCCAAACACCTCGCATCATGCACAGGCACTGATATATTCTATACATGGTTTCTGCAACTGACACACCTCCTGTTCCTGCTGATATCCATTTATCATCTTCTATTATATATGGATTTTTATCTCATTTCTGTCTTTATTAAAAATTGTAATATTCATGTCGTTTTTTATTTTTTTGTGTAATATTTGTATTCTAATTCCGACAAATTTGTTATGATTGTTATCATTCAGGATATGTATACAGATGATACGGTATTAAGGAGGTGAAGTTTTGAGCGAAAACAAACAAGTTGACCGTATGATACATGCTACCAAAAACAAGGACAGGCAGAACTGGCGTAAGATGGGAGGCAAGAACTATAATATCGGAGCTATAATTTCTCTTATTATTATTGCTGTCACATGGTTTTTTGCAGCACATGCCGTAAACCAGCCGTTTATTTTTCCTTATTTGGAAACTGTATTATATCAGGTATATTACTCACTGACGGATATGTATGTACTGGAAAACCTTGCAATCACAATGCGCCGTGTTTTAACCGGTTCCGTTTATGCGTTTGTAATCGGATTTCCGCTGGGAATGATCATGGGCTATTCGCCAAAATTCTTACAGGCAATGTCGCCGTTTATCAACTCATTGCGTCAGGTTCCAATCATGGCATGGGTGCCGCTTTCCATTGTATGGCTCGGTATCGGAGACGGACCTACCGTTTTCCTGATTGCATTCAGCGGTATCTTCACGATTATCTTGAATACAGTTGCAGGTGTTCAGGATATCAGCAAAGATTTCTACAATGCAGCAAGGTCTATGGGGGCAGGCACACTCAGCATTATTAAAGACATTGTAATTCCGGGTTCTCTTCCGGGAGTGCTCACAGGAGTCCGGCTGGCAATCGGTCTTGGATGGATGTCCGTTATATGAGCGGAGTTCATTGCGACAAGTGCCGGGTTCGGTTACATAATGGTGGAAGCTCAGGGACGATTAGATACCGCTACTGTTATCGGCTACATGATAATTGCAGGTCTTATCGGTTTCCTCATTGATACAATCTTGGTTCTTTGTGAAAAAGTTTTACTGAGATGGAGAGCATAACGAAAATATTCTATGATATAGAAACAGACGGATTCAGCGGCATGGCCACCGGGTTGCCGCCGTCTTTTAACCCTTCGCGGGACATCCTTGCGAAGGGTTTTCTTTTCCCTCTGTCTTTGCCTTTATTGGCTTTTGAAATATTTTTCTTTTTATTTATTACAATTCTAAATACAACCCTTGTTTTCTTTTATTTTCGCTTTTTATCTGATATGATTGACTTAAATATTAATAAATATTAATTTTTAGTCTTTATGCGGACAATATTGACAAAGGAGGATTATATGAAAAAACGAATTGTCGCTGTGCTTTTAGCTGCAGCAATGTCATGTTCTCTTCTCACAGGATGCCACAACAGCAATGATAACAAGGCCACGGTAGATGTTGAGAAGACAGACTACGATCCGAAAGAAGCTGTGAAAGACTTTGAATTCGGAGAACTGAATGAAGAAGAAAAAAATTACGTAATCGAAATGGGGTACTTTAACTGCGACCATATGTGTGCAAGTATTATCGGTGAAAAAGCCGGAATTTATGACGCGCTTGGTCTCAAGGTAAATCTTACAAAATCTGCGGAAACAGTAAATGCTCTTATAAGCGGAGCTATGGATGTCGGTTATATCTTCTTCAGCAAAAACCTTATGACTGAAGATTCACCGGTATTCCAGGCAGGCGCCAACCACTTAGGCGGTTCCCGTTACCTTGTAGTAGGCGACAGCATTGATATTAATGATTCGAAGTCTTTAGAGGGCAAGACGCTCGCCATCTCTGCCGAACCGGAAATCGATTCTGAGTGGCGGAAATGGGCGGAAGAAAACGGCATGTCAATCAATGCAGGCGATTACAATATAGTATCTATGGGTCAAAAAGACGCTATGTTTGCATTAAAAGCCGGGCAGATTGACGGTTTCGCATGCTGCGACCCTTATGCTTCTACTGCTGAATTTGAAGGCTTTGGCAAGATTATGTATATCAGCTGGGGAGCTAACCTCGAAGAAGGCGAACTTCTTTCAGATGACAACGCCGGCACCTGCTGCAGTTATGCAATGTCCAAGGCTTTCCGTGAGAAATGTCCGGAGCTTTCACGCCGCATCATCTATGCGCATATGCTTGCCGTAGAATACTTATACTCACACCCTTACAACGCAGCTATGATGTTTGCAGACGGATTTGATGTAGATCCATATGTTGGTCTTCGCACGGTATACATGAAAACAGTTGCAGAAGGACGTACAATTACATGGCAGTGGTCCGAGCAGAACATGATTAATGATGAGGAATTTGAACGGCAGTGGACAAACCCGTCCGTTCCGGAAGAGGATATCATCAATGCTTCTGATTCAAAGAGTTCCTTGGAATTGTCAAACCAACTCTTTGAGGAAACCGGTATTCCTGATTTTAATGAATTCATCGCAAAAGAGATTGATGATCACTTCCCGCTTGGAATGACATTTGAAGACTGGTACAATGTTGCAAAGGAGATTGACGGTATCTCTGATGAAGATGCAATTGATATTTCCGACACTGCAACCCCTTATTTAAATGAGAATCTAGATAAAAAATAACTACATAAATAAGTAAGTTACGAGAAAAAAAGAAGGCTTGCGGTTTAGCCGGAGGCCCATAAGGAAGTAAACTAAAATCCCGGTAAAACCGGCGTGGCAGAGGTCACGCCGGTTTTTCTGTATCTGTCAGTAGTTCCGGTTTGGCAAGTGGAATCCGGATTTTCCCCACATAGGTAAAATAGACTTCAATCGTGACATGTTTCTTCCCGCTGATCTTCTCCGGGCTGTGGACCACGATCTTTTCAATCAGTTCATTTACCGTAGAGGCGTCAAGCTCCTGCAAATCGGAATACCTGTCGGCAAGCTGAAGGAAACGCCCTACATCGGCAATCTGTCCGGCTTCATTTTCAATTTCTCTCTCCAGCGAAGCTGCAAGCTGCTGAATTTCCGCCTGCTCTGTTTCATACTGTGCCGAGAGTTTTTGAAAGCGGAGGTCGCTTAATTTCCCAAGTACGGAATCTTCATAAAGCCTTTGGATGATCTTGTCCAAATCCTCCATACGCTTCTGCGTCCCGGAGAGGGCTTTCCGTTTTTGCGTCAGTTCCGCTTTCCGGCTGGCCTCGTCCTGCGCCAACATTTCCTGAGTGAAATCATCCCGAAACAAACGCACATAGGTCAGTGTTCCCTGGATACATTCCAGCACCCGTTTATAAAGCGTAACCTCTCGGATGTAATGGATTTGGCAGGAACCTGTATTGCTCTTGTAATTGGAGCAGACGAAATGGTCTTGAGACTCATCCTTGTAGGTATTGCAGGTACAGTAATAGAGCTTTGCACCACAGTCGGCGCAATAGACAAGACCGGAGAAAATGCTTGTTTTTCCCGTCTTTGTGGGTCTGCGCTTGTTGGCTCTTAACGCCTGCACCCGTTCCCACTGTCCCCGCTCAATAATCGCTGGCTGTGTGTCCTCAAATATCCGTTGGTTTTCTTTCGGATTCTCCATCCGCTTTTTGAATTTCAGGGATTTTGTATAGGTCTTAAAATTAACGGTACAACCGGTATATTCCGGCCGCTCCAGTATTCCGGCAACGGATTTGGCACACCACCGGTACAGATTATCCGGCATGGCCCATCCCTTCTGTCTGGCGTTATACGCAGTAACCGTCAATACCCTGTCAGCGGTCAGGATTTTTGCAATCTGCATTGGTCCTTTGCCCGCAATGCACAGATCAAAGATACGCCGCACCACTCTTGCGGATTCCTCGTCTACAATCCATTTCTTTTTATTCTGTGGGTCTTTCACATATCCGTAGGGCGGGTTACTGGCGATGTGTTCCCCGGCTTCTCCGCGCATTTTTACGACTGCCCGGATTTTTTTGCTTGTGTCCTTGGTGTAATAATCGTTAAATACGTTTTTGAACACAGCGAAGTCATTTTCGCCCTTTGCACTGTCCACATCATCATTGATGGCGATAAACCGGACATCGTAAGCGGGGAAGATGAAATCCTGCAGCCGCCCCATATAGGAATATTCCCGGCCCAGACGGGACAGGTCTTTGACAATCAGGGTAGAAACCGAATAATCTTCCACATATTTCATCATTTCCCGAAATCCGGGCCTTTGAAAATTCGTTCCTGAGAATCCGTCGTCCACGAAAAACATGGGATTGCGGAATCCGTGTTCCGCCGCATATTTGGATAATAACGCCTTTTGGTTGGTGACGGAATTGCTCTCCCCATCGAGAGCGTCGTCCTGGCTCAAACGGCAATATAACGCTGTGATCTTATCTGGCTGTTGGTTCATAGTAGCTCCTTTCCTCCCGTAGTCCGGGATAACAGCCAGGTAAACGGTTGCCTGTATTATAACGCGCCCGTCCTCTTTTTTCAGCAGCTTTCATTCGGTTTCCTCCAAATTTCCCGCCATGATACGGCGCAGCTTGTCCAGTACGCTTTCCGCCTCTCCCCCTGCGTAATGGGGAATGACATGATAGATCGTATTTCCCTCAACGGCAATCATTTCTTCCGTACTGAAATCAAACTCGAAAGCACCGTCCTTGAAATGCTCTGCCACACGTTCGGCAATTTCAGGTTTCAGATTTTTGGGAAGTTCGCTTAAATCCACAGGCTTACGCAATCCCATCACGCTCCTTCCTTGCAGGTAAAATATTCAGCGTAATGGCCGCCGGACGGCCAAGCCCCTGCTTTCTGCGGAGAATCAGGCCACAGCGTTCTAATTCCTGAAATGCCCTGGTCGCCACCTGCCTGCTCCTATGCAGCTTTCCTTTTGCTTCTTCCAGCGTAAAGTAGAGACGAATCCGCCCGTCCGGTTCTATGTATCCGTTTTCTCTGGAAATGCCCGCCCGGTCTAAGAGCATGGCATACAGTACCTTTGCGTCGTTGGATAAGTCCATCGGCACCAGAAAACGGGGGAACGGCAGATAAGGCGGTACGCCGCTGTCCTCTTTGTAAGGCGTCAAAAAATCATTTTGCATCATATACTCCTTTCCATCAATCCATCCCTGATTGATTGGATTGATATTGACTATCTTGTTATTAACTTCTTCTCTTTAATTTCCATCTAAATATGGGCCGTCAAGACTGTCTGGAAATCCATCGCCGGAAAGAGAGGAACAGGGCTGTCCGGAGCGTCAGGTTTTCCAGTCTCTGAAAATCCAGTATTGGAGAATCCCATATAGGAGGAAATGGCAAAAGCGGTAAATTGGCAAAGTAGAAATCAACACCTGAATGGGAAAATCCCGTTTAGGTCAAAATTGTCCTGCGGACAGTTAAAAACAGGTTTTAGAGGGGAGCAGGGGATTTATCCCTCATACCCGTTGACCGCAGCCTGAAACGCCAATAATCTCAAGGCTTTTTTGCTTCTAATTGTCCGCATAGGAGCCGCCTTTTCCTGTCGCTGGCTGTTTTCTGTCCGCGGTGGATTTTCTTTGCACAGAGCTTACAGTATTTCGCCCGGTTGGAACCGGGAAGGAATGATTGGCCGCAGACCACGCAGCGTTTTAATTCCTCCTGGAACAGCAACGCCGTTTCCAATGGCCTGTCCAGCGGCAGGACAGCGCAGCGGAACCATTTGCAGAGAAGCGAATAGGAAATACTCTGGACGCAGACACATTTCTCCCCGTCGTCCAGAAGAATACAGTTTCCGTTATCGTAGTTGCAGCACTCGTGTACCAGTTTACGCATCCGGCGGTACTGCGGATAATTCATCACCGGAATCTGATTGTGGATAAAAACACCTCCTTCCTACCGTAAAAAAATGTCCCTCTACTATACATTTCATTTTTGAGGGGAAATAGGGCGGTCAATTTTGCACAAAAAATATCTTTCTATTGTTCAATTCATTTTTGAGACGAAATTACGGGGGCATTTTGCAAATTTCACAAAAAATTCATAATTGCCGTGTACAGGTAAGTTGTTATAAAATAATCCCCTCATATATCTGTACATTTTTTAGGGGAAAGTTGCCGTCTGAATAAAAATTTGCAAAAAAATCCGCCGCATTTGTTCCTACGACGGATTTTATGGAGCAGACAGATATTCAAATTTATAACCGATTCCGGCAACGCTCTCGACGTAATTTGGCAGATCAGGCTCAAACCTTAGTTTCTTCCAAAGTTTACTCACATGGTTATGGATTGCCTTTCTTGAACCTTGACAGCATAATGTCAAGGTTACTTGTCGGTAAATTTGTGCGTCCATTGTAAAGGCATACGAAAAGCGGAACAAAAATGGTTATCCCGAAAGTCTGATTATCCCGAATACATCATAGAAAGCCAGCGACAGAGGCATTTTTGAAAGAAATGTTCGGGATAATTTTCCCTTGCAGCACAAGCTGTAAAGTCTCCCTAATGTTCCTTCACCACCTACCATATCTAATAAAGGCCACAGGGCAAGCAAAATCTTACATTGTGGTCTATATTACGGCACTTCAAATTTATAACCAACGCCAACAACGCTTTTGATGTAGTCCGGGGAATTCTGCGTAACTTTCAGCTTCTTCCGCAGATTACTTATATGGTTATTGACTGCCTTGCGGGAGTAGTAGCAATAATCCTCATTCCAGACCAATTCCATAATCAGCTCATAAGTAAATACCCGTTTCGGGTGGGTGATCAACAAAGCGAGGATGTCAAATTCCTTAGCCGTTAATTTGATTTCCTGCTCGCCAATATATACAA
>CANAZK010000078.1 GCA_947366105.1 uncultured Lachnospiraceae bacterium
AATCGCTATGCCACAGCCTTGGCAGGCCATCGCGCAGCGATTTTGTTCAATTCCATTTTGTTTCATACTGCACTGCGTTTACATTACTGGAATAGCTGTCCATAACTGCGTACTCTGCAAGCTTTGAAACGCCCCGATCCGAAAGCCTGGTATCATTTTCAATATCTCTGGCATCCACAAACAGTTCGTATCTGTCCATGCCGGCATTTTTATTTCCGACAACTTCAATCTTTCTGTCCGCCCCTTCGCCCTGTCCGGCTGTGACTGCACAGTTTTTATAATTTGTCAAATCAGAAACATATTCCCGGTTTGTCACATTATCGTATTCTACATTAAAAATCATCGGGGGACGTTTACTCTGCTTGGATGATCTGTCTGTTCCTTCCAATACCTCGAATATCAGCTTTTTCTCTTCCGGGTGAAGTGATACCGTGATTCCCAGTCCCGAAGCATTGCAGAGCGTTTCTACCGCCTTATTCAACTCTTCATAGCGTGTCTGATAATAAATTTTATCCCCCCGCCCCCGTGAAGAAACCACCTGAAGATAGGGCATATTCCGTTTTGAATCCGCAGCGGAAACACAGTTTGCAGTTACAAGGGCGCAGATGATATCCTCCGCCGGCGCATGAAAAGAATGATAAGCCTTTCCAGGCGGCGGAACCGTCAGTCTCTGCGTCAGAATATGTGCAATGGTAACGCCTGCCACTTCTGCAGATGCATTTCCGTTATCTCCGCATTTAATCCGCTTGATGATACCGGCTTTTCTTCTGTCATTGTTGAGCATGATATAATGCCCCTTTTTCATCTGCGGCGAAATATTGTGGACAAACAGCTTAAACTCGCCGTATCTGTTCCAGCGGCTGACAAAATCTATTCCCACATAGGAATCAAGTTCTCCGATAAAATTCAAATTCCCGTCAAAAAAACGTATATTTATCTTTCTGTCTCTATCCATATGCTTCCACTCACAGCTCCTTCCGGCGCGCCGGATTGAATGTAAATATTTCTCCAGCCTGTTCCCTGCTGCGCCGCAAACCATTCTTCCCAGCGTCTTTGGTATTCTTTCATTGCCGCTGCATATTCGCCAAGATTCTTGGGGCGTATCGCTCCACATACTTTCACATCCGGCCGCTCATCCTTTATAAGCGTTACCGTCCCGGATTTATCCACACGGTACTGCCCCAGGGATATTTCATATACCGTTGCCGTTCTTGTCAGATCCGGCGGCTTCGGCAGACTTGCAGCCGCTCCTGCTTTTACTGTCAACTTTGTACTCAGCTGTGCTATATTAAGCTGGACAACCACACGGTAAATCTTTGGAAGACTGGCATCCGGTGCAAGTGCAAGCGCTTTTGTGGAATCATTGTAATGAAAAAACCCTTTCAGCACTGCAAAGCCTGCTCCTACCGTAACCTGTCCCTTTCCGATTGCAATTGGATAATTCATTGCACCGTTTTCATTTACGGCAATGCCGCTTTCATACAAATTATCAAAATAACGGTTGAATTCGGCCTGCCCGTATTCAATTCCGCCGTCAAAAAAACCACAATGTTCCATACTTCACACTCCTATATAACGGTTATGGTAATAGATTTCCACCGACTGTGGATCTATGCCATTTTCACTCTGATATTCAATTACATTATCTCCCACCTGCAGGGAGAAAAAGGAAGATGCCAGGTCGATATAATCAAATGCATCTTCCCTTGCTCCATTGCGGATTATCTCCACTTTCTTCTGCCCAAACGCCGTATTGATATACAGCGTATCATCACTTGTGAGCTCGCGTTTTATCCTGATAAACTCGCCGGTCGTCCGATTGGTTATTTTCGGATTAACCGCCGGTCCATGAAACTGAATTTCAACCGGAGTCTCCACATGCCCCGAATTGATAATCGTCTTCTGCGATTCTCCCCGTTCTTTCAGCTTAAAAGGCAGCGTGAATTTCCATCTCCACCCGTTAATCCATGTGGATATATTTTCGCCGGTCTGAATAATGTCCTTAAAATTCGGATCAAGACAGGTAAGCTCCACCAAACACTGCAATGAATCATATACATTTTTATCTTTGTACTGGAACTTCACAACCTCGTATTCAATCCTTCTCGAAACACCAAGATATGTTACTGTTAATATCCCGGAATGGTACGGAGAAAAGAATCCTATCAGTTCCTGTCTTTTCTCTGATTTAACGGAACCGGTATATTCAAATTCAATGTCAACAGGTCTCTGCAGGATTTTTTTCTTTTTCTTTGTTGCCCCTGCATAATTGATATTTTCTTCAGATACAAGATTGTATTCCCCCGCTTCTATTCCTGCATAATCAAGCACGCCGTACTCTCCGCCGTCCAGCACAAGTTTCTTTCCATTGCATTCAAATTCAAATACAATGTCTCTATTCATAGGCAAGCTCCTTTCCGACTCTTCTGAGCGCACGCGCTGTTTCCACCGGAGATTTCACCGGCTGGTATATATTAATGTTTTGGGTGATTTCCGTGCTGCCCTCCGTCTCACGGTTTCTTTTCAGCTCGTTCACAATGCTTGAGATATCCTGATTATTCAGGACAAATTCATGCACTATCCTCATAGTCATTGCTGAACCTATGGCCAGCTTTTCATTCTCCATTGCCGCGCGCATTCTTCCCAGCTGATATTGTATGTCCAGACCCTTGAGCGCAGATTCTGCAAGCTCTTCTGATGCCCTCCTTGTTTCCGGAATCTTTTTCCGAATGCCGATAGGCATACCGTCACCGGTAAACTCGCCGAGTTTTGTCGTTTCTTTTGACGGAGAATGAATATCCAGCGTGTTTTTTATCGCTGCAAGAGCACTTGCGGCAAGACTCTTTGCCGCGTTCACTGCGCTGCCGATTGCACTCGAAATACCTCCCCCGAAACCGGAGCCAAAGTTCTCCCCGGCAGATTCGGCACTTACGGATTCAAGACCCGATTCTGCAGATTCGGCAATTTCTTTTCCTGAAATTCTTGCCACGCTCCCTTTGCTTGAAATACCGCTGGCGTAATTTGAGCCGAACCCCTGCCCGGTAGGATTTGGATTAACCGCATCCGCGCCGCCTTTTGCCGCATTAGCTATTGTCTGACCGCTTGAAGTCAATATATTTTTTGTCCCTGAAATAGCCGCCGCCAACACATTACCGAAACCATTCCCTTCCTTTGTTGGTTTGACTGCTGCCGAACCAGCCTTGGCTGCATTGGTAATCATAATTCCCGACTGGTTCAATGCGTCTTTGGTTCCCGAAATTCCGGCGCTGATAAGACTTCCGAATGTGGTTCCTACCCCCAGCGGATTTACGGATGCCGCGCCGCCCTTTGCCGCATTGGCATTTATCTCACCTGCGGTCTGCGAGCTGCCGGCTTGTGAAGAAACCCCGATTCCAAAATACTCCATAAGCCTTGCGCCTATTCCATGGGCACTGCCTTCATTTTCACCTGAAGACATTCCGCTTAAGAAATCCCTTACAAGCCCTGCGCCCTTTTCAAGAAGTCCTTCTTTGCCCGAATCCGCTCCCTCCATTGCTCCCGGAACAACCTGTGCAAAAATATCACGCACGGCTCTTGATGGGGAATGCACTTCTAAAACCGCTCTAAGAGCATCTAGGTACGAGCCCCCCATTTCCTCTGCTTTAACCGACAGCTCATCTCCAAATTCCGAGCCTTGTACTGCTGCGATCACCGCCTGTTCAAAGGTATTGCGAGTTTCTGCGCTGACATCTTCGCTCTTTAATCCCTCTAAAAAACTTTTAACGGCTTCTTTGGATTCTTCGTTTAAAGAACCTGACAATGATGCCAGCTGTCCCAGTATTTCCGGGCTAATCTGCGAAGCGGCTTCCGCCGCTCCTCCGGGAAGTTTGCTTAATTCTCCAAGAGACTTTGCCGCCAAATTTGCAAACTCTGCAACCGCTGAATCCGATGCAGATACCACGCCGCTCTCAATCGCTTTTGCCAACAGTTCCATATTCTTCCCGGCTTCCACTGCTTGTTGTTTAAGCTCGGCATCCGTTGCCTCTCCGTAATATTTAAAATTGGTCTGTATAGCAGCCAAGGCCGTTTCTATCTTGCCTGAATCCCCTTCCAAAATCGCGGCGCTCAATCCCTCATAATTTTGAATGGTTGTATTAAAATCACTGTATGACTGCTTTGCTTGCTCAACCATTGGAGAAAGTTCTTTTATCTTGTCATTTAATTCTGCTTGCTTTAAGGCTGTCGCGTCTGAAACGGCTCCATTTTCCTCCAGTTCTTTTGTTGCCGCCGCATTGACTTCTGCCAATTCACTCTGTGCCTCCTGCAAATCGTCAGATACTTTTATCAGGTTCTCTAAAGCTGCCGCCCTGTTTTTTACAGCCTCGTTATAACTTTCTTCATATGCATTAAGCACAGCTTCTGCTTTTTTCTTTTGAATCAATATATCAATAGATTTTGAAAGGTCTTCATATCCTTGAATCTGACCGTCTATCAGGGAAATTTCAATTCCCAAAGCCTCGCTTAAAGTGGATGCTATAAAGGACGCTCTTGCCTCATATCCTTCCTTGACCCTGCCGTTTTCGTCAACAATAGTCCTCAGCTCATCTGCTAGAGATTCGGTATATGCAGACTCCTGAAGCACTCCATTAACAGCCTCATTGCGTGCCTCATGAGCTTCCTTTATTGATTCGGCAGTGCGGTCAATGCTCTTATGCAGCTTCTCTTCCTCTTCCGTAAACATCCTTGTACTTTCAGATGAACTGTCGGTCACAAGACTATAAGCTACCAGTCCGGCTGTCAACGCTGCCAAAACAGTAACAACGAGTCCAACCGGATTCGCCGACATGGCGGCATTCAAAGTAGTCTGTGCTTTTGTCCAAAGACCGGTCAAAGCTGTTGTTGCGGTAATCTGTCCATTATAGACGGCTAACAAAGTCTGCCGCAACGTCAGCCCTCCATTTGTTGCAACCAGTTGAAGTGCATTCGCCCTTTCCATCGAAGTGAGCACTGCTGTTGCCGCCGCATGCGCTTTTGTGCCTGCTGCCACCGCTTTACTTATCACATTGTAAGACTTAAACGCAGTCACTCCGGCTACAATCAAAGGGACTGCCGTGTCCATATTTTTTACGAGCAGCTTCATTGATTTGCTAACAAGGGGAAGCGTTGTCTTCCCGATAGAGCCCAGTATATTCATCATGTTTTTAGCCGGCGTTATCAGCTTTTTAGCCGTATCGCTTGTATCTGAAATACTGTCTGACAAATCATCGAATATCCTGCCTGCTTCTTTTACCGCTCCGCCAAAACCGCCTCTGCCAAATGCCTTTGAAATCCTCTCCGTGCTTTCTATCCCTTTCTGCGCCGCATTTTTTAGAGGGCCTTCAATTTCTTCATACACCTGTATTCCAAGCCCCTCTAAAGAGGATTTTAAGATTGTAATACTTCCTTTCAGGTTGTCCTGCATGGTATCTGCCATATTCTTGGCTGTTCCGTCAGCAGTATTTACCGCACTTGACAGTTTCTGATAGTCTGCTTCCGACGCATTGATAACGGCAAGCATTCCTGCCATTGCTTCCTTGCCAAATAATGTAGATGCTGCCGCGGTTTGGGTAGCTTCATCCAGTCCGCCCATTTTTTCACGCAGTACTTCAATCACTTCTCGCAAAGATTTCATAGATCCGTCCGTATTTGTAAGACTAATGCCGTATTCACTCATAACTGCCGCCATTGCATTCGTCGGCGACGCAAGATTAGCAAGGGATGTCTTAAGCGAAGTACCAGCCATACTGCCTTTCACAGAAGCATTCGCCATAAGCCCAAGTGCCAAAGAGGTGTCTTCCACGCTGTATTTCATGGCTCCTGCAATCGGTGCCACATACTTAAATGATTCCCCGAGCATCGAGACATTTGTATTTGCATTACTCGAAGCTACCGCCAGCACATCTGCAAAATGCCCGGAATCCGAAGCTGATAATCCGAATGCTGTAATTGCATCTGTCACAATATCACTAACAAGAGCCAAATCTTCTCCCGATGCTGCCGCAAGATTCATTACTCCATCTATGCCTCCAAGCATATCCTCGGTTTTCCAGCCTGCCATAGCCATATACTCAAATGCACTAGCCGCTTCCGTAGCCGAAAACTTTGTTGTTGCACCCATCTGCTTCGCTTTTTCTTCCAACTTCGCAAGGTCTTCCCCGACTGCCCCTGAAATGGCTGCTACTTTAGACATTCCCTCTTCAAAGTTAGAACCGACAACTACTGCAGCCGTTCCTGCCGCCGTCAATGCGGCTGTGGTTGCCAGCGCGGCTGTCTTGGCAACTGCAAGCCCTTTGCTCGCAATCCCATTCAACCTTGCCAGCCCTTGTTCCACACCGGAACTGTCAAGATCAGTTTCAATTACTACTTTTCCATCTGCCAATATAATTCACCTGCCTTATCAGCCATAGGGTTCTCTTATTCAGACTGCACCGGTAAAGCAGTTCCCAGCTCTTCCGTGTATCTGCGTCCGCGTTCATCAAATTCTTTCCTTTGGCGTATTGCCTCAGAAATCAATGCATCAAATGCGTCAAGATGTTTAGTCAGATGATACGTTTCCCCACACACCGAAATGCCGACACCTTCTCCAAACATATCATCAAAAAATGTTCTGACTGCATCGCACTGCAGTATAATTGATTGTGACAGAAAAACAGAATCGTCCATTATCTTCTCATCAATCACCTTAGTCACACCTGCAAGCGCCTTTTCATATACCTGGGCGCTTTCTAAATCAAATAAATCAAATTCTAATTCATGCCCATTTATTTTTAACAACAATATTCCTCCTGTCTATTTTAAGAATCCCGAGATATCCTCTCCGTTTAAAAGCGCCTGAATAAACGCTTCGTCCCTCTCATTTTTAGCCTCCGTGATTTTGTAATAACGCTGCATGGCATCCAAAAAATTCTTTCTCTCCTTTGAAATGCCTTCTGCATTTGTGTCTATAATGCGGTACTGCATAATCTGAGACAGCCTGACATCATTTCCGATATCATCTAAAAGCGCTCTGAAGAGCCACCAATGCAGATACTCCGTCTCAAGCAGATCTATGCCGTACCTTGACCTGAAAGCAGACCAGATAAGAAGTTCATCCCTTTCAAAATCAAAAGCTTTGTTCCCGTTTATGCCTAATGTCTTATTAGACGGAACATTCTGTTTTTCTTCCCTGCCGCAATTAACAAACCAATTAATACCTGCAATAGCAGCTTCGATGTTACTTGGCAGTTTGCAAAATATCTGCTCAAGCGCCCTGATAATAATTACGCCGTCTTCGCTCTTTTGGCTAATCATCCGGTCATATTTAAGAATGGCGCGGTAATCCGTTTTAATAGGATATTCCACGCCATCAATATTCAGAGAAAGCGGAAGCCCGTCTAAAAATATCATTCAGACTCTGATCCCGCTGTTTCATTTTTTTCCGATAATTCAGCCCGCGGTTTCACTGACCGGTCATGCTTCCGCAGGCTGACTACTCCCCCGCTTCTTCCGTAAATGTTTTGGTCTCCGTATTGAAATATCCCTCTACCCAGTCGCCAATACCAAGAAGATTGCCGGAACCTTTCAGTTCTCCGTCATTATCCTCAAATGAGGCCACCTCCACTGCAATCTTTCTCTTTCTTGCCGGATATCCATTTGCAGCCTTTTCACCGGCCAAATCTACCCGGACATACTCCGTCTCTGCATCAGCGCCCACCTTTTCTTTTCTTCCGATATCGGCAATGTATGCTACTGCTTTCTGAGACTCAATCATGTCCATCTCAAACGGTGCTGTCCAGTCATAACCTTTGATGGATTTTGATGCAGACTTATCTCCAACATATCTGCGCGAACCCGTCTGTGCAGACGGCGAGTCATCAATCTTGGTAAAACCAGTATTCATAAGGTCAAATTCTGCACTGGAACCTGAACCGCATTTTATGTAATCCGCCTCCTGATATCTTTGCTTGATTCCTTCTACTGCCATACTTTATTCTCCTTTGCTTTGATAAAATTGAAATTCACACTGTATCTGATACCTCGCCTTTGTTTCCGACACATCCATCAGATAACCGTGTGTAGTTGCTTTGATACTTTTTGCACGCTTCCCTTTTCCCAATTCCGGAAGCCTGCCTGAACGGGTGCAGTTTTCCATCCACTCGGAAAATTTTTCATAGAATTCGGAAGTGTCAATATTCTCTAAATTCTCGTAGGCTTCACGGGAAGCAAAACAAAACGATACGCGCCGGATAGTAACTCCGTTCACGTACCGCTTCACAATCGGTTCAGACGGTACAAGCTGCACCGTATAAGAACCGATATCCTCCTCCAACTTTTCCATTCCCACAGGGAACAACTCTCCGAATTCCTGAAGTAATGGGCATTCTTCTCTAATGAACTTTCGTATGTTTTCAATCACACTCATTTTGCCTTACCTCCACAGAATCTTGCTACCGCCTGAACTATTTCTTTCCCCCTGTCCTGCCACATCCGCCTATCCCAAAGCTTGCCGGCCAAAGGTGCCCCACTTCTGTTCTTGCCGCTGTTCTCATAATACTGTCTCCTGGAATAAGGCTGCGGATATGTTATCTTGTCCACTTGTTCAATTGCAGAACGTTCCATCACCCCATTCAACCGAGGCACATACGGCTGGCTGAGCCTCCTGACTTCATGAGTAAAGAACTGCTGCCCCCTGCCATTTTTTTTCAAGTTGCGCTTCAGCAGAATCTTGTCTGCCGGATCTATCTGTATTCTGATTCCTGACATTATGCTGTACCTCCAATTCTGATGTGAGGGGAGCCTCCAAAACGGTTATCTGACCAGCTGTTTACACTTCCGTATGTATAATGGTGCTTCTCTAAATCTGCAGCGGATTTAATGCTTTCAAGTATACACTCACCTTTCGCAAACAAGTCCTGGTTATCCATTGTCCATTTGCTCGCCCTTTCTTCTTTCGTCAATGCAGCATACTCCTCCGGCAGAACATAATCCTTAAGTTCGCCTGCCGGAATCCTTATCTTATAAATATCAGCGCTTTTTATGCCTTTTTCCTGCACTGCAATCTTTTGATCAGTATACCAGTGAACTCCTGGAATAAAACGGCGTACATACTCATAAAATCCCGTTTCCCGGTTCAACTGCCGGTGATACAGCGTCATACCTGCATTTGTAGTCATGCTCATACCCCCAAATATAATAGTCCTGTATGCCCGAGATACATTCTTGCCGCCTGATACATCTTTTTCTCAAGAATCTCTTCGTGTGTCATGCCGTCTTTTCCTTCTGCTGCATATGTAACAGTGTAACCGTCATTGTTTTCTGACCTGATATCTTTTCCTCCAGTTTCGGCAAGATACTGTTCATCCCGGAATATCACATCAGACACCGCACACACGGCATCTTTCACGTCTTCTGAAATTGGTTCACAAATCCGGTTAAACGTGATATGCCGTATAAATGCACCGGCTTTTACAACTATGCCTTCAAAAGATGTCTGCGGCATGGTTCCTTTGAAAGCTTCACTGTAATATTCATAATCTACATATTGTTTCATGCCTCCACCTGTTCTGCCGTCACAACGTCTGTCATGCCTGCGGCGATACATTTATTGTTGGAATCTACTTCTGCTACTACAATCTTCTGACCCGTAACTGCTGCAATTTCCGCTTTTCCATCCCAGTTAGTATAACCGCTTTGGCATGTATCTCCTATTTTAGGCATTGTTGGATTGGCCGCAACTTTATATTTGTAGCTGTTACCGCTTGCCAAAGTTGGTTCCACAGTGATTGCCGTGGAACCGCTCGTGCTGCCCGCTACCGAAACAACATTCAAATTGACTAAGCCGCCCGTTTTTTTACTACTGCGTAGCTCTTATCGCCAAGTCGATACCCTGTCACGATTTCCACCTGCGCCAGTGACCCGTTAAAATTCTCGGAATCTTTAAGTCTCGCCATAGCAAGTAAATCTACAATATGGAATCCTTTCCAGTCATACATAATATAATCAACCTTGGATAAATCTGCCGTCTTAAGCTGTCCGGCATAATCGTAATACTTAGCCGCTGTTGAAAGGTCCATCATGTTACACTCTACCCAAAGCATACCAAGCCAATAACCCATCTGACCCGTTCTGATGATTTCATCATTTTTAAGCGGGGAAAACTGATCGCCGGCAGCCTCCAGCATTGTGCTGTATGTATCGACGGATGCCATAACAACGTTTGCAGAGGCTTTCTGTTTGCGGATGCCTTTTCTCCCTTCAATAATCTTGCTTTTGATATTATCTTTTGTAAGTACTGTTGTATCTGCTAATGCAGTCCCCTCCGTCACAAGGCACGCAAGGCCGGACATCTGCCATCCCTCTTTACAGACCCGCGTAGACTGTGAAAGATGAGCGTCTGCCGCGTCATACGGTACTGCCTCTGCCTGTACATTATAAATCTTTGTTGACTCCTGCTGCATGTTGTTTAAAAGCACCGGTATTAACTCATTTTCCCCGTTTTCGTGGGAGAAATCAGATGCCGGCGTTTTCGGATCCTTTACAGTTTTAGCAGCAAGCTTAAATACGTTTACCGCACCACTACCGGCAGCCTCACCCTGATATTCATCGTTGTATGTAATACCCGGCTGAAATACCGCATCAAAGTAAAGATTCGGCGCCACAATCTTACTGTATTTTTCAGTTACGTTATATCCTCCATATTCCATAGTTACTAATCTCCTTTTTATTATGCATATTTATTGTTGCCGTACTTTTTATTATGGTATGCTTTTTCCTCTGATTCCAAAGGAGGCTTGTAAGTACCATTTGTCTTACGGACAAATATCTTCTTGCCCTGTCCTGCCGGCTCTTCAGCCTCAAACTCATCCGGGTACTGTTCCCGGACCGTCTTCATATAATCATCAGCTCCAACAAACGCACCGTCTTTGAATTTCAAATCTTGTGCAAGGAACTCCTGAAGGATCTGTTTTCTCGACAATGCTGATTTAATCTTCTGTCCGTCGAGATACCGTTCTGCTGCGAAAGTTTTCTCCTGAAGCTCAAGCCTGCCCTGAAGTGCGGCAGTGTCATTATTGTATTTCTCCTCCCAGTCTTCAGCAGATTTCTTGATTCCCTCAATATCCATGTCTTTATATGATTTAATAGTGCTGTTTGCTTCATCAAGCTGTGTTTCAAGACCGTTTGATTTTGTCTCAAGCGACAGATATTTCTCTTTACTTACATAACCGCCATCTGTCAGGTTCACAATTTTAAGCTGCTTTTCCTTATTTTTCTCATCTGAATTGAAGCCATTAATTTTTGTCTCCACCTGACCATAAAGCTCATCACCAAGTATATCTTTTAAAAACTCCATTGTGCTTCTCCTTTCTCTCCTACGTTTTTATATGAGGTGTCTTCCTCCGGACCCGGCAGTTTAGAACCCGTGCCGCTGGGGTTATTTCCCCGGCAGTTTAAACGTCATGAGGGTTTTTCGGACACAAAAATAACACGTTTTTCAACGTGTCTATCGCTATTTAACGGATAGCTCCGAGATAATAGGATCACCGCCTCTCTACAAACAGCCGCTTGCCGTCAAAACAAATCGTGTCCCCAACCTTTGCAATCTCGCCATGCACTCTCACCCCTTTCAAAATTTCTCTTCCATCACGAATGATGTATACGAGTTTAACTGTTGTATAATTGATACGGGCGGCTAACCACTCAGGCGCCAATCTGTCCGCATCTTTATTAACTGTTCATCGTTTCACAGTATCACCCCCCCTAAAAATGAGTATTATAAAAGCACCTGCCAATTTAAGGGGTTACCTCACCCCCATTTGACAGATGCTTCAATAAATCAACTGAAATCTATTTTGCCTGCGACATTTTAAGCAATGCCTCCTGCAATACCTGCGAAAAATTAATATTATTTTTTTCAGCAAATGTATTTAACCATGCCGGAATAGTTAGATTCTTTCTAACTGATTTCTCTCCATATTTTTCAGCATATGCATCAATATCAAGAGAAAACAAATTCACAATTCCTCCTTCTTTAATTTTCACATTTTTGTACTCCGTAGCCTTTGGTACAATATTCCCTTCTTCTAGCTCATCCAAAATCCATCCGCTGGCCGCGTCAGTCCCCATGAAAATAGCTTCTTCCAATGTCTTTCCCTCTGTTACGCATCCCGGCAAGTCAGGAAACTCCACCACATACCCGCCGCTATTATCAGAAAACGGATATAAAACTGCTGGATAAATAAGAACCATAATATCACTCCTTTTCTCATATTCTGTATAAACACAAGCTTTGGGGCTTTACAGCCCCGCTTGTTTCAATATTGATTTTACTGTATCCATATGTATGTCTCCGGCGTGTTCCGGAATTGTTACTTTTCCAGGCTTTGTTGGATGTCTGTATTGATGGTGCGAACCTTTTTGTTTCACCTGGTACCATCCATCCGCCTTAATTAATTTTTCAAGTTCTCTAAACCTCATTGAATTCCTCCTTTGTTACAGCATTATTATAATACACATTATGCGCATTGTCAATATTTTATGCGCACTGTACGTATTTTATTATATGTAAATGTCGGCAATCCTATTCATTAGAAAACACAGCCCATTTCTGAGCTGTGCCGTGTTCTGTCTGCTTTTAACTAATCAGGCCGCTAAATTTCCATTTGCTGTATATGATATCCTGATTTTAACGCTCATTTAACGCCTCCATTCTGTCATTGAGGAATGCCCTGTGCGCTATAGATCGGAAGAGCACACGTCTGAACTCCAGTCACGGACTCCTATCTCGT
>CANAZK010000079.1 GCA_947366105.1 uncultured Lachnospiraceae bacterium
GAGATAGGAGTCCGTGACTGGAGTTCAGACGTGTGCTCTTCCGATCTATGCAATAAAATTCTCTCCTGAAGCAGGGTGTATTACGATAACCCTACGCGCAAATAACGGGAACGTGGTTTTCACAGTGAAGGATCAGGGAGAGGGTATAAATGACAAGACTCAAAAATTCATCTTTGACAAATTTTATCAGGGTGACACCTCACATCATATGGAAGGCAACGGGCTTGGCCTGCCGCTTGTGAAAAAAATACTCGAATTGCATAAAGGACGGATTGCGGTTCAGAGCCAGACCGGCAGAGGGAGCGTTTTTATCGTTACGCTCCCTCTGAACAAAAAATAGTGATATTAAAATTTGCAAAATTCAAATGAAAAATAATAGACATAATCATTGTTTGTTCCAACTTCTCCATGTTCTATCTCCTGGATAGGAATCACACTCAGCACGTCTTTACTGTAAATAAGCGCCACCAGTCCATACTCTATATCATACTCAATTGGAATATCTTCTTCTATCCGGCTGGCTGATCTTCCGTAATACTCTCTGCCTTCCACATCCTCCAGAATTGGGACAGCAGTTGAATACTTGGCATAATTGTCCGCGACAGTCAGCTTAACCGTAAATTGTTCAAAATCCGGCACAAGCGCAATCATGCCTTCCGACGCAGAAGCAATATCTACGTAGGTAAATTGGGCAGCCTTTTTTTTATCTATCAATTTCCCCGCGCAGTATTGGGAAATATATATATCCAATGTCTTAAATTTTTCTCCTGTATAATATCTGAAAAGAAATGCGCCATCCACCCCGGACAACAGCTCCGCGGTCTTCATCTCTGCACTGTCTCTCTCAACTGCCGTAATATAATTCCGCGGCCTGCTCAGATTGCGATACAGATTTACTCCCAGCAAAGCTGCTGCCGCAATCACAATTACAGTCAGCGCAGCTATGATACTTTTTAAATTCTTCTGTCTGTACTTATTGTCCTTTGCCACCCAAATCAGATTATCCTCAGATTTTTTTATGATATTTTCTTCACTGATATCTTCTCCGGCTATAAATTCATTGATACTGATTCCCAATATATCACACAGCTGCGTGTAGACAGATACATCCGGCATACAGATTCCCCGTTCCCATTTAGATACAGATTTATCACTCATGCCTAATCTTTCTGCAACCTGCTTTTGCGTTAATCCTAATATTTTTCTCCTTCTCGCAATGTACTTTCCTATCTTGACAATATCCATATTTGCCACCTCCTCGTTCAAATAATAATAACTGATAAGGCAGCAAATAGACACCTCTCAGAAGTAGAGTCTGGTAAATTTACCAAATATATATTGTTTACACTCACTACTTTGATTATATCCTTCATTGCAAATTTCTTCAACAATCTCATGAATGCTTTTTCTATTCAAATTTTCACATAGATATTTATTTTCCCAGTACCCGCCGTATATAAAAACACCGCCGCAGTATCCTTACACGCCAACAGAAACGGAATCGTACACTCAATTTCCAATCCTGAATCTCCAGTCAGCATCTCAATCAGTTCTACCTTATAAAAGCATTTCCTCTCGTCTATATCCAAACCCCGCAACTGTTCCCCAAGCACCTGATACAGTCCCTCTTTCGTGATTGGATCCTCCAATATCTGCCGGAACCGGAATTGACTGTTCGTAAATCGATTTGTATTAAGCACCCGGAGCAGGTATTCCGTCATCTGCTCCGGCATTACTTCCTCAATTCCTACTACCAGTTCCTCATTTCCATTGTCACGGATTTTAGAAATCAGGGAACTTATCACTTCGGGAAATACAACCACAAAATCCGCTCCGCCATTGATACGGATTTTATATTCTTTCACCGTCTTGTTATCCCCCTTTTTTTCATAACTGCTGTTCCTGCGTCAAAGATCATCATCTGAGATTTTCTAAAAGATGAACGATAAAGAGTATACTGATAAAGAACAACTATCAGACAGACTGCGATATTAAATCCGATCATCGGATATTCATTTGAAGAAATCACTCCGTCGTTCTGCCACAAAATCATTGTGTAATAAATAAACATTAAAATTGTCGCCGCTGCTGTCGGCAGAACAAACACTTTTTTTATCTGTTCTTTCAAAATCCGATTCAAATATTCCTGTCCGGCTCCCAATTTCTTCACATCCATCAACACGCGCTTACTTTTCACAGCAACTGTAATACTTCTGGTGTAGCCAATCACCCCTGCCGATACCAGACAGATCACCGATACAAAAACGAATATCAATAACAGTGTTGCATAAGTCAGCACAAAGCTTCTCTCCAGAAGCGGAACGAACACCGGACTATATTTCCAGTCAACTTCGATCTCCGGGTGTTTGGGATAAAGCGCGGTCAGCCCGCCGTAATCATACTCTGCATCCACTCCCTCCCGATATTCATCATAGGCAGCCATCACTCGCATACTATCCGGAACAGATTTACAATACCGTGCATACAATTCTTTAGAAAATGCATAAGTATCCCCCGCTTCTGAAACATTAAACAACACCTGCGTCATCTGAAACTTGTTGGATAATCCTTTTTTTAACTCTGTAAAATCTTCATCGTTTAAAATATAACTTGCATTTCCATCCTGTCCCCGGTCATAAAAGAAACTGCTGTATTCTACAGTTCCTGCATAGATAAGTTCCTTTTTTGTTCCTGTGTCCGTATTTTCTGCCATATCCAGATCTTCGGGTAAAAACCAATAATTTTCTGTATTATTTCTTCGGTTGACATACAGGTAAGTTCCCGGTTCTACTTTCACTTCCATTCCTGTTGCTTCTGAAAACATGCCTGCACTGATAAAATTTTTGTAATAATCCTTTTCACGGTATTCCTCCGTAAGCATACCATCCTCATCATAATTCTCTCTTGCCACACCACTGCCAAGCAGACGTACAATTTCTACTTCCCGGTAATCCGTGATTTCCACACCATACGCTGCAGCAATAGACTCTACATCTTGCATCGTTAATCGATCCGCATCTCCGAGATAACGATAAGACATATCATTATCCTCACTTGCTGCAATCGTTGCCCCCTGAAAATAGTTTGTTGCAGAGTAAAATACAGCAAATAATGCTCCTGCCAAAAGAAGCGTGATAATCAGCATGTTGCGCACAACGGATACTCCCTGAAATTTCAACATCCCAAACGAGATCAAATGCTTGTAGTATTTCTGCGGATTTTTTCCTCGTTTGTGAACTGCAACCGAGTACACCATGATCTTGTACAGGCCGATTAATACCAAAATGTAAAAAACATAAGTAAAACTGCCAAGTACCCTTTTTAAAATCGTACTGATTACAGATGGAACAATCAGCCCTCCCAATATTCCCAGTGCAATCAAAATCAAACCTGTAACCAGGTATTTACCATCAACATTTTTCTTGATCGGCTCTGTTCTTCGCTCCTCAGTTAAAATCTCAATCAGGTTTGCCCGTTTCAAAAATCTGGCCGTCATTCCCATGATCAAAACAGATACTATTAATACGAACACAACCGAGCCGGCCAAGCCATGCAGGGATAAACGAAACCCATCGCCTTCTGCACTCTGGGTCAAATACTCATAAAGTTTACCAAAACCAAATGCCATCATACCGCCAATGAAAATACTAACCACAGATAGCTGCCCAATAAGCAGCAGCATCTCTTTCATTATAGTTTTTGAAAGCCTGCCTTTCGCTGTTCCAAGCGCCATGAGGATACCGACCTCCCGGCTCTTAAAGCGAAGAAACAGCCCCGCTGCATAAATGGTAAACAGTACGCATCCCGTTACGGCTACTGCATATACCATATACAACATTTTTCTGGAATCTCCGCCGACCGGAAGCCTGCTCTGCACAAACGGGCTCAGCATGAAAAACGTCAGGGCCGACACCAATAATACAGACAGCGAAAAGCACAGACTGAATTGTTTGTAGTTTCCCTTATTATATTTTTTCAGTTTGTTCAGCACATTAAGCAGCGTCATCATTCTCACCACCATTCAATTTCCTTAATACATCCAGAAGATCTTCCAAAAATGCCTTCCTGTTTCCATTGTTCGTCAGTTCTGAATGAACTTTTCCATCTTTCATCATAATCACACGGTCACAATAGCTTGCGGAAAATGTATCGTGCGTTACCATCAGTGTCGTTGCTCCCAGGGTTTTCTTCGCCTCAATAAATGCCTGAATAACTGCCTCACTGGATCGGCTGTCTAAATTTCCTGTAGGCTCATCGGCCAGGATCGCAAGTGGATCGTTCATAAGAGAGCGCGCTACCGCAACCCTCTGTTTCTGCCCGCCGGAAATCTCTGCCGGATATTTATCTGCTATATGTTCAATGCCAAACAGACGCAGAAGTTTTCCTGCTTTTTTCTCCATCAACTTATAATCCTCGCCGCGGATCACCTTTGGCACACACACATTCTCAAATACGGTGAGACCGTCAAGCAGCATAAAATCCTGAAATACAAAACCTAACTGCTCATTCCTCACTTTCGCAATTTCCTCTTCACTTAATCTGGAAAGACAAATACCATTCAAAGTGATCTCACCTTTATCGTAGGGATGAAAACAGGAAATACAGTTGAGCATGGTTGTCTTTCCACTTCCGGATGCCCCCATAACCGCCGCAAACTCTCCCTCCTTCACCTCAAAGCAGACATCCTTTAATACCTCATAGGTTATCCTTCCTGTTTTGTAACTTTTAAATAAATGCTCGACTTTTAACATAAAAGTTCCTCCTCTTGTTTTTTGATATGATTAGGATACTTCAGTAAAATTTTTTTTCAATATGCGCTGCCTAAACTAATATAACAACAGCCTAAACTAATCAAAAATCACATAACAAGCGGTTGATATCAATGCAAAAAGCCACAAGATCTTTCTCATCTCATGGCTTTCACTCATCTTAAACTTCCGGTAACGGTATTATATTTTTCATTACAAATTTCCCATTCTCCTGCCGGATCACGCACTCTCCATGATACTTCTCTACTGCCTTGCGGATATTCGGAATCCCAAACCCATGCAGCAATTCATCTTCTTTTGACGTGCCATTCATTTTCCCTATTACTGCATGATTCTCAAACACAATCATCAACACATCATGGATACGGCCTGCTTTTACCGTAATGAGTCTCTGCTCTGGCGGCAGCTTCACACTCGCCTCTAAAGCATTATCCAGTGCATTCCCAAAAATTGTGCTCAGATCCATCGGCTCGATAAACCTGCCATCCTCAAAATGGATAACCGCCGAGAAATCTATCTGCTGTTCTTTTGCTTTCTTTGCCTTATCGTGAATGATAACATCCAGAAACTCATTTCCCGTATGAATATAATCCTCATAATCCGAAATCTGCCGGCGAAGATCTGATACCATCTGCTTAGTCTCAGCACTGTTCTGTCTCTCCAGTATGAGCAGATGATTTTTCATATCATGGTACAGCGCACGCACGCGCTTCTCGTCATCTTCTTTTTCCCTGTAATACGCGAACTGCTCATTCATCCTTTTGATGGTAAATTGTTCTTGCTGTTCCACCTTTTTCAGCAATGTATAGTTCTTCATATATAAAAGCTGTACAGTGAATATAATTGCCAGGACACTGCTCATAATATGATGTTCCAGATTATAGTTCCCGCTTTTTATGGTTATATTATCCAGAAATATGATTATTAAAAAAATGTAACTTACAAATATCAAAATAAAATCTTTCAGAGTTGTCTCATACTGGAAGTTACGAAACAGACGGGATATTCCAAAAGACAGCAGGATCATCACGATAAAAAATCCAAAATACGTCTGCCATCTCATAAATATTTCATTTCCTATTTTCACCGTAAGTGGATTAAAAAAATGAGAAAGAATACTTCCGGCAATGGTTTCTCCCAAGATAATCTCCGCATAAAGCAAAAACATGCAGATAATGCCGTTAAACCATTTATCCCTGTAACACAATTTAATAAAAACAGTTCCTGCAATAATAATTGCCGGCATTTTAAATGTCTGATCCCGAATCACCCATGTCCACATATAAACAAAACAGAAAAATAATACACATGGCAAATATTTCACATATTTATTTCTATTTTCTTTGCATATTCCAGTCATAATAAAGGCAAGCGCGATCACATCACCTAACGTACCCAGAATATCCATTACACGATATATCCACATTACACCCTCTCCTACGGGCACCCCTTCCATCTCCCATCACAATCCTTCGCTTTGACTGCTCATTTTTCTTCCGGCAACGGCAAAATAATCTTTACTGTAAACTGTCCAAACTTCTGTTGGATCAGACATTGACCGCCGTATTTTTCTGCCGTCGTCTTCATATTCTGAATTCCAAATCCATGCAAAAAATAGTCTGATTTGGTAGTATGCTTATATTCCGCCTCCTCCTTCCGGCAATTATTCTCAAATACGACAGACAACATTTCCCGTACACAATCCGCTTTTACCGTGATCAGCCTCTGTTCTGGCGGCAGCTTCACACTCGCCTCTATTGCATTATCCAGTGCGTTGCCAAAGATCGCACTGATATCCATCGGTTCGATAAAATCTCCCGCATCAAAATGAATCATGGCAAGAAAATCAATTCCCTGCTCCTTTGCTCTCTTCACTTTATCCCGGATAATAACGTCTAAAAAATCATTTCCCGTATGGATATAATCCTCATAATCTGAAATCTGCCGGCGAAGATCTGCTGCCATCTGCTTAGTCTCATCACTGTTCTGCCTCTCCAGGATAAGCAGATGGTTTTGCATATCATGGTACAGAGCACGCACACGTTCCTCATCTTTTGCTTTCTCCTGATAATATGAAAACTGCCGGTTCATTCTCTCTATGGTCTGTTGTTTCTTTAACTCCTGCTCCCGAATAAAAACTGTATTTTTAGAATACAAAAAGCTCACAGTAAAACTGACTATAAGAAATATACCAATAAAGTACACTAACGAATTGGACAGTGTTCCTAAATTCAAGTATTCATAAGCAGATAACAGATTAACCGCTAATGCAATTGAAAAACTTAATGATACAACCAACGTATCTTTCCTTCCGAACCGATACCGCCAGTCCCTGACCAACATATAAATACCAATTAATACGAATACCCTGATAATCAAAGTAAATACATATGTTTCCCACCGAAGCATATGTACCCCGTCTACTTCAACCAGCGCAGCATCCCCATATAACCACTGTACACAGGGAATACTGATTATTTCAGGCAGGTATACTACCAGCAAAATAAACAATTCATAACACACAATCCCCTGAGAAATCGAATCCTTGTAAATCACTTTTAAACAAACAATGTAAACCACCGCTGTTAAAAAAAGTTTATATGCACCTAATGATGTTAACCATGTTGTCATCCATGCCATACAAAAATTGGCACATACCGGAAGAAATTTCCAAAATGGAGAAGAAAAACGAGGAATTTTGCATAAATGTATGTAAATTAAATACAAGCCGGCCACTTCTGACAGTGTTATAATCAAATCCAAAATATAATAAAGCCCCATTACAACCTGTCCCCCCAGTAATCCGCCAGTTTCTCCATCACAAGCTTGCGTTTCGGCTGACTGATCGGCAGTTTCTCTCCAGTAGTCAATTCCAGTTCCAGTTTCCCCACTCTTTTTACAAATAAGAGATTCACCAGATAGCTGGAATGACACCGCAGAAAATGAGCCTCCGTCAGCTCTGCCTCAAACTCTCTCATTTTCTTATAGGAAATAATCTCGCCTTTATCCGTATGCAATTTTATATTCCGGTTATAAGTCTCCAGATACCGGAGTGTATTCAGATCTATCCTGTGCTGTCCTTCTCCATTCTGTACGAGAATGTATTTCTTATCGTCACGTCTGTAATTCTTAAGCCACTTATCCAGTTCATTTTTCAGACGTACATAGGTAATTGGTTTGATAATATAGTTCCAGGCCCGGTATTCATATCCTGCCAGAGCATACTTTGCCAGAGAAGTCAAAAAGATAATGCTGACCTTCTCATCCTTTTTCCGTATACGCTTTGCCGCTTCCATCCCGTTCATGGTATCCATCTGGATATCCAGAAAGATAAGATCCAGTTCTATTTTATTACATTCAGTTAATTCCAAACCATTCTTAAATGCTGTTGTACGGATTTCTATGCCTGTTTCACCGGCATATTTCCGGATCATTTCTTCCAGTTCTGCCACAAAGTCCTGCTCATCATCACAAATCGCAATATTATACATGATGTTACCACCTCATTGGAAATCTATCTTTTCCATTATACTTTATCCGGTAAAGATTCTCAATTAGATCATTCCAAGCTTTTTGTTCGATTCAATACCAACAGATATTAGCTTTTTCTCCATTTCTTTACCAATATTCATCATTGATGTTAATTTTGACATATATATCTCCAGCTTTCTATGATTAATTTATCTATACAAGCTCTTCACTTATGGTCTTGATTATACCATCTCCACTCTCCATCTACCACAATAAAATAAGGACACGGCAACCGCCGCGTCCCGCATTTCTTATCGTTCTAACGACTTTTCATTCTTCTTATATGCAGGATTTTATACAGGCCGTAATTCTAAATGCTATGAAAAAAACAATTTCCATTCGCTTGATTCGTCTGCATATTTCAATCCCATCCATTCCCGGCATATTTACGTCCGGCAGAATAAGATCAGGGTTTACATTTATCTTCTCCAATGCTTCTATGCCATTTTCTGCAAGCATTACTGTATAATTCTGCAATGTAAAAGTATCGGTTCAGCATTTTTCAAGAATTCATCCTTTAATTAACTTACAATGAAAATAATGCGTCTTCATAATTCTTCACATAATACCTAAGATTCTTTCTGCCTTTCTGAATAATTGTGTGTCCTTCTTTCTCAAGCATTTTCTTCTGTTCTTCAACACCTCCCGGATACTTTGCATTTAATTCCCCATTTGCTTTTAGCGTTCTCCAAAATGGTGTTTTATTGTCTGCGCGCTGATAGCTCGCCCATGCGGCAATTGAAATAAATATCCCTGCTGTTATCGGCTCTGTAAAATCAGCTCCATTTTGCTCTGCAAAGTATTCTCTTATTATACCTATTGTAAGCAGTTTTCCAAATGGCACAAGCCGCATCACTTTGTCATACTCAATCGGCGGGGCAAAATACATTCTGTCCCCACCATACTTCTCAATACTTTTTTCATCTGTAATGGTCTGAAATTTAGGCATATCCTTACTATCATTCAGCATCGCATTAAAGTCCTTTTTATTTTCATTAGCCATAAATAAAGTACCTCCTGCATAAAAGCATAATCCAAAGAAAAAATATATGCAATGAGACAGTTTGAAAAGTTTATGATTTTATTCCTTTAACAGCAGTTGTTTCACAAATATCATTTTTCCCATATCAGACGATAAATTCCTCCAGCAAAACAACGTAAAAAAATAAAACGGCTTTTTATACCCTCAGTGAACAAAGGGATACACGCCTCAAGTACCGTCTTTGGGTCCTGAGGAGTTTTGCGCCACAGATTTGCGCTTCTGCAAGGCACTGGAATGAAGCGTACTGGACGTACGCTGAACGACAGTAACGCAGCAGAATCGCAAATCTGTGGTGCGAAACCGTGTGTCTCCTTGTACACTGAGGGTATCCTCAGTAGATATCTACGAAGCGTGGATTGTCATTGTAGCTTATTTGTATTAGACTAAATAAAGAATACTCCGGAAGCTTCTGGGAGAAAGGAGAAACCAATCCTATTTTAAATATAATTGGATTGTATGTAAAACAATGAATTTAAGCAGGAAGAAAGAACTTTTAAACGAATGGAAAAACCGACGGCCGGAAATGGGGCTGGTTGCAATGAGGTGTAAAAAGTCTGGAGAAATGTTCGTAGGTATTTCCACAGATACGCAGTTTGCTTTTAACAGCCACCGTTTTCAATTATCAATAAATCGTCATCCGAATAAACAGCTGCAGCAATTATGGCAACAGTACGGTGAGAATGGATTTGACTATTCTGTCGTAAAAATTTTAAAATATGAGAACAAGGAAGATAATCAAACCGAAAAATTAACATCACTGCTGGAAGAATATCTGGAGCAGACCCCGCAGGCACGGAGGATTTCAAGATGAATGAGAAATTTCTTCCGAAATACAATACAAATGTCGAAAAACCGGAACTGTGAGCTGATGCCATTGGGCAGGATAATTGTAGATTGGCAGATTGAAAGGAAGTCATTAAATGGATAATGTAAAAATTGGACAGTTGATTTTGCAGCTGCGAAAAGAAAAGGGAATGACACAGCAGCAACTTGCAGAACAGTTGAAAATCAGTAATAAAACCATCTCAAAATGGGAAACCGGAAATGGAGCTCCCGATGTCTCCCTCTGGGAAGATCTTTCGACAGTATTAGGCGCTGATATTCTAAAACTTTTACAGGGAGAATTGCATCCAAATCGTCCTGATGTCGGAAAGATTGATAAAATACGCTTTTATATTTGTCCGGTTTGCGGAAATATTTTAACAAGTACAGGGGCGGCAAATGTCTCGTGCTGTGGGCGAAAAATAAAACCTGAAGCGGCTGTACCATGCATACCCGGTCATGAAATATCGATTGACCAATTTGATATTGAGTACTGTATTTCTCTGAATCATGAAATGAGTAAAGACCACTATATTTACTTTCTTGCTTATGTTCGTGGAGATTGTATAGTTCTTATACGATCATATCCAGAGCAGAATCCTGTTTTTTATTTACCTTTGGTCAGAGGTACCGGTAATCTGTATCTTTATTGCTCCAAGCATGGACTTCAAAAATTTTCATTTTCTGTGTGATAAAAATATTTCATGTCCTGGGTACGCTTGTGTAATGACCGCATTATATCCCCCCAAAGGAAGACAGCGGCAGAATCGCATCTCCAAGTCACGATTCCGCCGCCATTTAATTCATGTTGTCCTATCACTCCTATGTTAATGCCTGATTATTTGCCGCTGCCATGACAAGTACTTTTAATTCATCCAAGCTGAGCCAGCCTTCGCCGTCTTTAACTACCTCCTCTGCCTCATGCAACTTCATTAATAGCTTTTTATCTGTCTTTCTATTCTTTCTCATTCTGATATAATCATTCCATGGTGCCATCATCATGGAAAGCGGTTAAGCCTTCTCCGAGAATTTTTCTATCAATCTATAATCCTACTATTGTTTTTATTTAATCGGATACTGACTTTTACATGCCGTGGATAAACATTTTTGTACCTATATATGCTTAATACAATCCCCATTAATCCATAAGAAACAGTAATATAATTTCCTCCTGCAGACAAGAATGGCAGAAATGTCGCTGTTGGCGGAAGCGCTCCTAAATTTTCCAATACATTTATCAGAAAACTTACAAGAAATATCATGCCGCATCCACATCCCACCATCATACCTAACTGATTCTTTTGCTTCATTGCCATGTTAAAAACAGCAAGAATCAACACAGCTAAAACACAGCATAAAAGAATCACTGCAAACACACCATACATAGATGATAAATAAGTTAATAAATAATCTGCATTAAACCCAGGCAAAGTTCCGGATACATCTACACCACTGCTTCCTATCAGCCTATTTGTTGTCAAAAGTGAACGTAATGTTGCAGTCAGATAATTTACATCTCCACTATTAGAAACAAATGCCTGTATGCGTGCTCTCTGATAGGATGCGGAACCATTTCCCCAACACGCCATAAGAAAAGCCACAACCGGCATAACCATGAAAATCCCCCAAAGTCCACCAATTGTTTTTTTCTTCTGTACAATAAACCAATCTTTTTGAATAGCTATTGTTAACATAACAAGCATTGATATCAACATCAGATCTGCTGTCATGATTGACGGTAACCGCAAGACAAAAACAACCGGCATAACCATCCATGCAGCGGCTTTCATCAATCCCTTATAACCCAATCCTTGATATTTGTAAATGACCCCTCCATAAATTGGAACATAAAACAGCATGAATGTTTGCCTCAATCTGATCTTTCATATGATTCTGCAATTCCTGTCGTATATATGGCCGAGCCTTCTTGCACCGAATCTGTTCTAACAATATCTTCAAATATTCATCGATAGATCACACCTCCAATGCAAGAACATTCAATACTGCTTCCGAATACTTTTTCCACTCTTCCGTTTTCTTCTCTAGAAGTTTTCCTCCCTGGTTTGTCAGACTATAGTACTTCCTGGTTTTGCCGCCAACTTCTTGTTCATATACCACCAACAAACCTTTCTCTTCGAGACTGTGCAATAGTGGATATAGCGTTCCAGCCTTCAATTCAAACACATTCTGAGATTTTTGACGTAATGTATCTATCATCTCATAGCCATACATGTCCTTTTCAGATAACAGCTTCAAAATAAGCATCGTCATACTTCCAGAAACTAATGATTTTTCAATAGCCATATACTTCATCCCCCTTATATAGGCGACCAATATATCGATCATCTATATAATATACAGATATCTATCAGATGTCAAGAGTTTTTATCATATTATAAGCAATAAGGAGCTTTCCTCTATTTCGCGGAACAAAGCATCTGTATAATACTCCTGATGGTCAAAACCGCTTTCCGGGGCAACCCTTCCGTAAGTAGGTAATAATCCGTATCTACAAATTCCCTTCCATTTTTGATAAGATAA
>CANAZK010000080.1 GCA_947366105.1 uncultured Lachnospiraceae bacterium
GGAAGGCACATCGACAGATGGATTTGTTGTCCGTTCAATTAAGAGAAGAACATCGAATAAATGGAATCAGTAAGGAATTTTAGGAGGAAACAATCATGAAAAGTTATACAATCACAGTAAACGGTAATGTATATGATGTAACAGTAGAAGAGAACGTGGGAGGAGCAGCGGCACCAAAAGCGCCGTCAGCGCCGGTTCAGGCTCCAAAGGCAGCGCCGGCTCCTAAATCTACGGCAGGCGCCGGAGGCATTAAAGTAGCGGCGGGAGCGGCAGGTAAAGTATTTAAGATCGAGGCGACCGTAGGGCAGAAGCTTGCAAAGGGTGAAACAGTTGTCATTGTAGAGGCAATGAAAATGGAGATTCCGGTAGTGGCTCCGGAAGCAGGTACAGTTGCTAGTATTGATGTGGCAGTAGGTGATTCCGTAGATGCAGGAGCAGTATTAGCTACATTAAACTAGACATAATGGAGGTTATAAAATGGAATACATTATAAGTACATTAGGAAACCTAATGGAACAGACCGCATTTTTTAATCTTACGGTGGGCAATTATGTTATGATTGCCGTGGCATGCGGGTTTCTTTATCTGGCGATAGCCAAAGGATTTGAACCGCTTCTTCTTGTTCCGATCGCTTTTGGCATGCTGTTGGTTAATATTTATCCGGATATTATGATGTCCATTGAGGAGTCGTCAAACGGAGCGGGCGGACTGCTTCACTACTTCTACCTGCTGGATGAATGGGCAATACTGCCGTCCTTGATTTTCATGGGAGTCGGAGCGATGACAGACTTTGGACCTTTGATTGCCAATCCCAAGAGTTTCCTTCTTGGTGCGGCGGCGCAGTTCGGTATTTTTGCTGCTTATCTCTTAGCTATGGTTTTCGGCTTTTCAGATAAAGCGGCGGCGGCAATTTCTATTATCGGCGGTGCAGATGGACCGACATCCATTTTCCTTGCCGGCAAATTGCAGCAGACGGCGATTATGGGACCGATTGCGGTGGCGGCTTATTCCTATATGTCGCTGGTGCCGATTATCCAACCGCCGATTATGAAATTACTTACAACGGAAGAAGAACGTAAGATTAAAATGGAACAGCTGCGTCCTGTTTCACAGCTGGAAAAGATTCTTTTCCCTATTATTATAACAATCGTGGTTTCTTTGATTCTTCCTACGACAGCACCTCTTGTCGGCATGCTGATGTTAGGTAACTTATTCAAAGAGTCCGGCGTAGTAAGGCAGCTCATGGAGACAGCCTCCAACGCCCTTATGTATATTGTAGTTATCCTTCTTGGAACATCAGTCGGCGCTACGACAAGTGCAGAAGCTTTCTTAAACTGGGATACAATCAAAATCGTTGTATTGGGTCTCGTGGCATTTGCTTTCGGCACGGCGGCGGGCGTGCTCTTCGGTAAACTGATGTGTAAGATTACAGGCGGCAAAGTGAATCCGCTTATCGGTTCTGCAGGCGTTTCCGCAGTACCTATGGCGGCAAGGGTTTCACAGAAAGTGGGCGCGGAAGCAGACCCTACAAACTTCCTGCTGATGCACGCAATGGGACCAAATGTTGCAGGCGTTATCGGAACAGCAGTGGCAGCCGGTACTTTTATGGCGATCTTTGGAGTGAAATAGATTAGGAGGAGAATATAATGGAGAAAAAACCAATTAAAATTACGGAAACAGTCTTGCGTGACGCGCATCAGTCATTGATTGCAACAAGAATGACAACAGAACAGATGCTTCCGATTGTAGAAAAGATGGATAAAGTAGGATATCATTCGGTAGAGTGCTGGGGCGGAGCTACATTCGATGCTTCTCTCCGTTTCTTAAAGGAAGATCCGTGGGAGAGACTCCGTAAATTCCGTGACGGATTTAAGAACACAAAACTGCAGATGCTGTTCCGCGGACAGAATATCTTGGGATATCGTCCGTATGCAGACGACGTGGTGGAATATTTTGTAAAAAAATCTGTTTCAAACGGAATTGATATTATCCGTATTTTCGACTGTTTAAATGATATCCGCAACCTTCAGACAGCGGTAAAAGCCGCAGTTGCTGAAAAAGCAGACGCACAGGTGGCGTTATCTTACACATTAGGAGATGCGTATACGCTGGAATATTGGATGGGTGTTGCGAAGAAAATCGAGGACATGGGAGCAACTTCTATCTGTATTAAAGACATGGCGGGACTTTTGGTTCCATACAAAGCGACAGAACTTGTGGAAGCGATGAAAGATGCAACAAGCCTTCCGATTCAGCTTCACACACATTATACATCAGGCGTCGCTTCCATGACATATCTGAAAGCCGTTGAGGCGGGCGTCGATGTGATCGACACGGCGATGTCGCCGTTTGCGCTCGGTACATCCCAGCCGGCAACGGAAGTTATGGTTGAGACATTTAAGGGAACACCTTATGATACGGGATTTGACCAAAATCTGCTCGCGGAAATCGCAGACTATTTCAGACCAATCCGTGACAATGCGCTTGAGTCCGGACTCTTAAATCCAAAGAACTTAGGAGTTAATATTAAGACGTTATTATATCAGGTGCCGGGCGGAATGCTTTCCAACCTTACTTCACAACTTAAGGAGCAGGGAGCGGCAGATAAATTCTACGAGGTACTTGAGGAAGTTCCGAGAGTTCGTAAAGACCTTGGCGAGCCGCCGCTTGTTACACCGTCTTCTCAGATTGTGGGAACCCAGGCGGTATTCAACGTAATCATGGGAGAGCGTTACAAGATGGCGACGAAGGAGACGAAAGACGTATTAAGCGGCAAGTACGGCGCAACAATCAAACCGTTTGACGAGGATGTGAAGAAAAAAGTCCTTGGAGAAAATCCTGAGATTATCACATGCCGTCCGGCAGATTTGATTCCGGATGAGTTGGACACACTTCGCGGCGAGATGGCGCAGTGGTCACAGCAGGATGAGGACGTGTTGTCATATGCATTATTCCCGCAGGTTGCAACTGAGTTTTTCAAATACAGAGAAGCCCAGCAGACGAAGATCGATCCAAAAGCGGCTGATACGGAAAACGGAAGTTATCCGGTATAATATGAGATTTAAAAGGTGCAGGGAAGTATTCGCTGTACCTTTTTTATGATAATAGGAAATTCCTTGAGAATCAATTGTGGAAAACACTTTCATTTATTTTCTGATTTGTGTATAATTAAATTTTAGAAAATAAATTCTTTGCGGAGGGTATCGTGAGCGGTAATAATACAAACGAATTGTTGAATCAAATAAAAGTACGGTATAAAAAACTCAGTAAGGGTCAGAAGCTTCTGGCGGATTATATTACGGAGAATTATGATAAAGCAGTCTTTTTAACGGCTGCCAAGCTCGGAAAAACAGTGGGAGTAAGTGAATCTACGGTTGTCCGTTTTGCAACGCAGCTTGGATATGAAGGGTATCCGGGATTCCAAAAAGCTTTGGAGGAACTTGTCAGGAATAAGCTCAACTCTATTCAGCGTATGGAAGTGACATACGGCCGCATCACCCAGTCTGAGATATTGGAAACGGTTCTGCAGTCTGATGCCGAGAAAATTAAAATGACGCTTGCAAATATGAATAAAGATGTCTTTGAGCTGGCGGTGGATACGATGCTGGAAGCAAAGCGCATATATATAGTGGGAATCAGAAGCTGTGCGCCCCTTGCAGGATTTTTGGCGTTTTATCTGAACCTGATATTTGAAAATGTTACGCTTGTAAATACAAACAGTTCCAGTGAAATATTTGAACAGCTGATTCGGATTAAAGAAGATGATGTGATTATAGGAATCAGTTTTCCCAGATATTCCATGCGGACGCTGAAGGCGTTGGAGTTTGCAAGCAACAGAAAGGCAAAAGTAATTACTTTGACGGACAGCGTACATTCTCCAATGACGCTTTATTCATCCTGCAACCTGATTGCAAGAAGCGATATGGCATCCATTGTGGATTCTCTTACCGCGCCTTTAAGCGTTGTGAATGCACTGGTGGTTGCGCTTTGCATGAGGAAACAGAATGAAGTGATCGCTACCTTAAGTTCTTTGGAACAGATATGGGATGAATATCAGGTGTACAGCAATGACGAGCTGAATCAGGTGTATGATAAAGTGACACTAAAAGTAGACGGAAAAGGAAAAGAGGATATATAGATGGGCAAAGTGCTTGTGATAGGAGGAGGCGCCGCCGGAATGTTTGCGGCAATTTCTGCCGCCCGGAACGGTAACGAAGTCCGGTTGTTTGAAAAGAATGAAAAACTGGGGAAAAAACTGTTTATTACAGGGAAAGGCAGATGTAATATTACAAACGCCTGTGATATGGACGACCTTTTTCAAGCGGTGGTTTCCAATCCCAAATTCCTTTACAGCAGCTTTTACGGTTGTACCAATCAGGATGTTATGGACTTTTTCCGGGAAGCCGGACTTAAGATGAAAACAGAACGCGGAGACAGGGTGTTTCCGGTATCGGATCACTCCTCTGATGTGATTTCAACTCTTACTAAGGAATTGAAGCGCCTTGGAGTGGAGATAAACTATCATTCCGAAGTAATGAAAATAGAGGCGGACGAGCACGGCTTTCAAAGGCTTATTCTGTCAGACGGAAGGAAAATATCGGGAGACTGCTGTATTGTAGCAACCGGAGGATATTCCTATCAGACAACCGGTTCCACCGGAGACGGTTATCGCTTTGCGAAGGAACTGGGGCACAGTGTGACAGACATTTACCCCTCGTTAGTGCCTCTGAATGTAAAAGAATCCTTTGTGAAAGAGCTTCAAGGGCTTTCGCTTAGAAATGTAGAAGCGTCCGTTTATGATGGAAAACGGGAAGTGTACCGGGGATTCGGCGAGATGCTTTTTACTCATTACGGGGTGAGCGGACCGATTATATTAAGTGCCAGCAGTTATATTACAAAAAAGCTGAAGAATAAGGAAATGAAACTGGTACTGGACCTGAAACCGGCGATGTCGGAAGAGCAGCTTGACCGGAGGGTTCTGCGGGATTTTAAAGAAAATATAAATAAGCAGTTTAAAAATGCCGTAACCAAGCTTTTTCCCGCCAAACTGATTCCGGTTATGATCGCGCTCAGCGGCATAGATCCTGAGAAGAAAGTAAATGAGATTTCAAAGGAGGAACGTCTCGGGTTTGTGCATTTGATGAAAAACGTTACAATGCATATAAGCGGTACCCGGGATTTTAATGAGGCGATCATTACCCAAGGAGGGGTGAAAACAAAAGAAATCAATCCAACTACAATGGAATCAAAACTGGCGCCGGGCGTATATTTTGCCGGTGAGGTGCTGGATCTTGACGCACTGACAGGAGGCTTTAATCTGCAGATTGCCTGGTCGACAGGATATGCGGCGGGTATTTCAGCACAGAAGATATCATGAATAGGAGAATAGGAATATGGGATATAATATAGCAATAGACGGACCGGCAGGAGCGGGAAAAAGTACAATTGCAAAATTGGTTGCCAAGGAACTTGGATATATTTATGTAGATACAGGGGCGATGTACCGAGGAATGGCAATTTACTTTCTGAAAAATAATATTGCTCCGGAGGACACAGAGAAAATTGCCGCCGCAAGCAAGGAGGCGGACGTTTCCATCGGTTATGAAGACGGCGTACAGCAGATTTATTTGAACGGAGAGAATGTCACGCCGCTGCTGCGTGAAGAAAAAGTGGGAAACATGGCATCGAGATGTTCCTCTGTTCCTGAAGTGAGGGCGCGGCTTCTTTCTCTTCAGAGAAATCTTGCAGAGGAAAAAGATGTGGTAATGGATGGCAGAGACATCGGTACCAATATCCTTCCGAATGCAGACACGAAAATTTATCTCACGGCAAGCGTTGACACAAGAGCCAAAAGACGTTTTGACGAATTACAGGAGAAAGGCGAAAGCTGTGTCATGGAGGAGATAGCAAAAGATATTGAGGAGAGAGATTACCGCGACATGCATCGGAAGACAGCGCCTCTCAGACAGGCGGAGGACGCGGTGTATATAGACAGTTCGGATATGACAATTGAAGAGGTTGTGCAGGCTATATTGAAGCGCTGTAAGCGGTAGAATAAAAGAGGAGAATGATGGAATTAAAAGTAGCGAAAACGGCAGGTTTCTGTTTTGGAGTAAAACGGGCGGTTGAAACAGTGTACGAGCAGGCGGCTTTGGAAAGCGGAAAGCAGATTTATACTTACGGTCCGATTATTCACAATGAAGAAGTGATTAAGGACATGGAGAAGCGCGGTGTGAAGGTTCTCGGTACGGAGGAAGATCTGGACAAACTGAAAGACGGCATCGTGATCATCCGTTCCCACGGCGTTCCGAAAAGGATATATGACAAACTGGAAGAAAAAGGTATCACATATGTGGATGCCACATGTCCTTTTGTGAAGAAAATTCATAATATTGTGAAAAAAGAAAGCGAAGAAGGGAAGCATGTAATTATCATTGGAAACGAAGTGCACCCGGAGGTAGAGGGGATAAAAGGCTGGTCAGCCGCGCCTGTAACTGTGATACAAAACATTAAGGATGCGGAAAATTTTACGGCTGAACCATCGCAGAAGATTTGCATTGTGTCCCAAACGACATTTAATTACAAGAAATTTGAAGAATTAGTTGAAATTATTTTAAAAAAGCGTTATGATATAAGTGTTTTAAATACGATTTGCAATGCTACAACTGAGCGGCAGGCTGAGGCACAGAGTATTGCAGAGGGTGTTGACGCAATGATTGTTATAGGCGACAAGCACAGCTCCAACACTCAGAAATTATTTGAAATATGCGCAAACGCATGTAACAATACGTACTATATTCAGACACTTGACGATTTGGATTTGAATCAATTAGGGTCAGCAAAAACGGTAGGTATTACAGCAGGGGCATCAACGCCTAATAATATAATTGAGGAGGTTCAAAGAAATGTCAGAATTAACTTTTGAACAAATGTTAGAGGATTCTTTAAAAACCATACATAACGGGGAGGTTGTAGATGGTACTGTTATTGATGTGAAACCAGATGAGATTATCCTGAACATCGGATATAAGGCGGACGGCATCATTTCAAGAAGCGAGTATACAAACGAGCCTAATGCAGACCTTACAACAATGGTATCTGTCGGAGATGCCATGACTGTTAAAGTATTGAAAGTGAATGATGGCGACGGTCAGGTGCTGTTGACTTATAAGAGATTGGCAGCAGAAAAAGGAAATGAAAGATTAAAAGAAGCTTTTGAGAATAAAGAAGTGTTAAAGGCAACCGTGGCTCAGATTTTAGGCGGCGGATTAAGCGTTGTAGTAGATGAAGCCAGAGTATTTATTCCGGCAAGCCTTGTATCCGATACTTATGAGAAAGAGCTCGGTAAATACCAGGGGCAGGAGATTGAGTTTGTAATCAGTGAATTTAATCCAAGAAGAAATCGTGTGATCGGCGATAGAAGACAGCTTTTAGTTGCAGAGAAAGCAGCATTGCAGAAAGAATTATTTGAAAATCTGAAAGTAGGAGACACTATTGAGGGAACAGTTAAGAATGTAACGGATTTCGGCGCATTTATTGACTTGGGCGGTGTGGACGGATTACTGCACATTTCCGAGATGTCATGGGGAAGAGTTGAGAATCCTAAGAAGGTATTTAAAGTAGGCGAGAAGGTAAAAGTTCTTGTAAAGGATATCAATGAGACAAAAGTTGCATTGAGTTTAAAATTCCCTGAGACAAATCCGTGGGTTAACGCGGCAGAAAAATATGCAGTCGGCTCAGAAGTTACAGGAAAAGTTGCGAGAATGACAGATTTCGGTGCATTCATTGAGTTGGCGGCAGGCGTAGACGCGCTGCTCCACGTGTCTCAGATTTCAAAATCCCATGTGGAAAAACCGTCTGATGTTCTTACAGTAGGACAGGAGATTACTGCTAAAGTCGTAGATTTGAATGAGGCGGACAAGAAGATTAGTCTTAGTATGAAAGCTATTGAGATTGAGGAAGCTGATGAAGCAGAGGCTGCTGAAGAATAGAATATGTTTATGTACAAAATAGAGACTTCGGTCTCTATTTTTTTGCATAAAACACTTTGCTTCTATTGCATAACACACATATATATGTTAAAAAAGCAACAAGCTGTTTGTAAAAATGTACAATTATTCGGACAGATTTACTAGAATTTCTAAAAAAATTCTTGTATTATATATTTATTGGAGTTGCCTGATGTTAGCTGAATGTTAACAGTCAGCTAAAGCACCGGCACAATAAAATGATAGGAGAAAGGAAGAAATGAAATGGGACTACTAACATTTAAGGGCGGAATTCATCCGGATGATGGGAAACGCCTTGCAAAGGATAGAGCAGTCAGAACAGTGCTTCCGAAAGGTGAACTGGTGTATCCTCTCTCACAGCATATTGGAGCTCCCGCAAGCCCCACAGTAAGCGTTGGAGATCAGGTTTCCAGAGGACAGAAAATTGCTGAAGCGGGAGGATTTGTTTCAGCGCCGGTATTTACGTCGGTATCAGGAACGGTAAAGGCAATAGAGATGCGTTTTAATCCGGCGGGAGCAAAAGTTAAGAGCATTGTAATTGAGAACGACGGACAGTATCAAGAGGTACCGTCAGAGCCTCCGAAGCTTTTGGATGAAATGTCAAAGGAAGAGATCGTCAGACTGATCGGCGGTTCTGGAATTGTCGGCATGGGCGGCGCAGGGTTTCCGACACATGTAAAATTATCTCCTAAGGAACCGGATAAAATTGAATATGTGATTGCTAACTGTGCGGAATGCGAGCCGTACATTACCGCGGATTATAGAAGAATGCTTGAAAATCCAAAGGAATTGATAAGTGGAATGCGTGTTCTTCTAAAATTGTTTGATAATGCAAAAGGAGTTTTTGCCATTGAAGATAACAAGCCGGAATGTATTGAAATTATGAGCGAACTTATCAAGGAAGAGCCTCGGATGGAAGTAAAGGTATTAAAGACAAAATACCCGCAGGGCGCCGAGAGACAGCTGATATTTGTCACAACAGGAAGAGCAATCAATTCATCTATGCTGCCGGCAGACGCCGGATGTATCGTGAATAATGTGGAAACGCTTATTGCGATACATACTGCAGTCATTGCGGGAAAAGCGGTGATGGAAAGAATTGTTACGGTAAGCGGCGATGCCGTTCGGGAGCCGGGAAATTTTAAAGTCCTGTTTGGTACAAGCTGCAGAGAGCTGATAGAAGCGGCGGGCGGTTTTAAAGAAACGCCGGAAAAGGTTATTTCGGGAGGTCCGATGATGGGGTTTGCAATGCATACGGTAGATGTGCCGGTTACGAAAACCTCTTCATCCATTCTATGCATGAGCAAGGATGCAGTTGCGGCAAATACGCCTTCTGCATGTATTAACTGCGGACGTTGTGTAAATGCCTGCCCAAGCAGAATTGTACCGTCCAGACTCGCTGCTCTTGCGGAAAGGCACGACGAAGAAGGATTCAAAAAGATGAACGGCATGGAATGCGTAGAATGTGGTTCGTGCAGTTATGTCTGCCCGGCAAAGAGACCGCTTAAGCAGGCGATTGGTTCCATGAGAAAAATCGCATTAGCGAATATGAAAAAGAAGTAGAGGAGGAGTGACCTGACGTGAGTGGAAATTTTAATATATCATCCTCACCGCATATACGGGCCCAAATTACAACGAGGGACATTATGATATATGTTCTGATTGCGTTGATACCGGCAGCCTGTTTCGGAATTTTTAATTTTGGTATTTCAGCCCTGACGGTGATCGCCGTAACGACGCTTTCGGCAGTAATTACGGAGGCTGTCTATCAGAAGCTGATGCATAAAAGGGTTACGGCTGACGACTGCAGTGCGGCAGTAACAGGACTTCTGTTGGCGCTGAATCTGCCTCCGGCTGCGCCGTGGTGGATGTGTGTGCTTGGCAGTATATTTGCGATTTTGATCGTAAAGCAGTTATTTGGAGGACTTGGACAGAATTTTATGAATCCGGCTTTGGGAGCCAGATGTTTTCTGTTGATTTCCTTTACAGGAAGAATGACAACGTTTGTATACAATGATGTGGTTACAAGCCCTACACCGCTTGCCGCCATGAAAGCCGGGGAAAGTGTGGACGTACTGGATATGCTGCTTGGCAATACGGCGGGAACAATTGGGGAAACATCAGCTGTTGCAATTATGGCAGGAGCCATTTTCCTACTGGTAAAAGGTGTAATAGATTTGAGAATCCCGGGTACATATATTGCTTCATTTGTGATTTTCATCATTCTGTTCGGCGGCCGCGGTCTTGACGGAAGTTACGTTATAGCGCAGCTTTGCGGCGGCGGTCTGATGCTGGGAGCATGGTTTATGGCAACGGATTATGTGACGTCGCCGATTACAAAAAATGGAAAGATTCTATACGGAGCCTGTCTAGGTATTCTGACAGGAGTATTTCGTCTGTTCGGCGGTTCGGCAGAGGGCGTATCCTATGCGATAATTATAAGCAACCTTTTAGTTCCTTTGATTGAAAAGCTGACTCTTCCAAAACCGTTTGGCAAAGGAGGAGAAAGATAATGAATAAAAATATATTTAAAAATACGGCGATTCTTACTGTAATTACGCTGGCGGCAGGAATTCTTCTTGGAATTGTCTATGAGATTACGAAGGATCCAATTCAAAGAACCAGAGAGCAGGCAAAGCAGGAAGCGTATAAAGTGGTAATGAAGGAAGCGTCGGAATTTGAAGAATACAAAGAGTTTGACGAAAAAGAGGCTGAGAAAGCGCTGAAGGAATCCGGCATTACCGGATGCTATGTGAACGGAGCTTCAGTTGCAAGGAATAAAGACGGCGAAGAAATCGGTTATGTTATTTCTACAACATCAAAAGAAGGTTATGGCGGAGAGATACAGATATCCGTGGGTATTTTGTCGGACGGAACCGTGAGCGGAATAGAAATTCTAAGTATCAGTGAAACGGCGGGACTTGGCATGGAAGCGGATGAGCCGGAATTTAAGAGGCAGTTCAAGAACGTGATAACAGAAAAATTTGAGGTGAAGAAAGATAATCCTGCCGGCAATGTAGACGCGCTGAGCGGCGCTACCATTACCACAAGGGCAGTTACAAACGCTGTCAATGCGGGGATTTCTTATTACCATAATGTATTGGCGGGAGGTAACGTTGATGGAGAAGTGTAAAGAAAGGCTGTACAATGGTCTGATTAAAGAAAATCCTACCTTTGTTTTAATGCTGGGAATGTGTCCGACACTGGCAGTTACCACCTCCGCCGTAAACGGCGCGGGCATGGGACTTACTACTACCGTAGTGCTTGTTATGTCAAATATGCTGATTTCCATGCTTAGAAAAATCATTCCTGATTCCGTGAGAATGCCGGCGTTTATTGTTGTTGTGGCATCATTTGTTACGATTGTGCAGTTCCTGCTGGAAGGCTTTGTGCCGGCGCTGTATGATTCGCTTGGACTTTATATTCCGCTGATCGTGGTAAATTGTATTATTTTAGGAAGAGCAGAAAGCTATGCTTCCAAGAATCCGGTTCTGCCGTCCGTTTTTGACGGCATCGGCATGGGGCTTGGATTTACCGTCGGTCTAACGGCAATCGGCATTGTGCGTGAAGTAATCGGAGCCGGTGAGGTTTTCGGTATGCGTGTTATGCCGTCGTCTTATGAGCCGGTGACCATTTTCATATTGGCGCCGGGGGCTTTTCTTGTTCTTGCAGGACTTGTCGCCATTCAGAATAAGGTACGGGCGGTTCTTGCCAAAAAGGGCAGAAACATGCCGAAGACAGGATGCGGAGAAGGCTGCGCTTCCTGCGGAAACAGCGCATGTAACGGTAAGATATTTGCCGTGGAAAATGAGGAACAGAAAGGGCGGGAGGAACAGAAATGAAAGAATTAATTATAATTGCAATTGGTTCTGCACTCGTAAATAATGTAGTGCTCAGCCAGTTTTTGGGAATATGCCCGTTTCTCGGCGTCTCGAAAAAGGTAGAGACGGCCGCCGGCATGGGTGGAGCGGTTATCTTTGTTATTACAATAGCTTCTTTTGTGACAGGAGTGATATATCGGTTTCTGCTTGCGCCGCTGCATTTTGAATATCTGCAGACAATTGTATTTATTTTGGTAATTGCGGCTCTTGTACAATTTGTGGAAATGTTTTTGAAAAAGGTTATGCCTCCATTATATAATGCACTTGGCGTATATCTTCCGCTTATTACAACAAACTGTGCAGTGCTTGGCGTGGCGCTTACAAATGTGCAGAAGGAGTACAATCTTTTAAAGAGTGTTGTAAACGGAATTGCAACGGCAGTCGGATTTACAATCGCAATCGTAATACTGGCGGGGATTCGGGAAAAGACAGAATACAACGATATACCGGAATCCTTTAAGGGAACTCCGATTGTACTGATATCGGCCGCGCTTATGGCAATTGCGTTCTTTGGATTTTCAGGATTGATTTAGGAGGCGGTAAAAATGAGTATGACAGGAATTATTACAGCGGCTGCCATTGTAGGCGGCGCCGGTTTATTCATAGGCACATTCTTGAGATCGGAAGAGCACACGTCTGAACT